>JAGGTG010000038.1 GCA_021163905.1 Candidatus Aerophobota bacterium | reverse complement strand
ATAAAAATACTGATTACAGATGAGGAAACCGCAAAGGATATATTGGATCTTGAATTTTCTTTCTCAAGATCCAATATATCCTTTGCGGTTTCCTCATCTGTAATCAGTATTTTTATAAATCTGCCGTGAATGGCGCCCAGGATGGCCTTTGTCTTAACTTTTCCTCCTGCAAGGCCAATTACATTTTCCATTTGTCTTAAATCCTCTATAGGGAAAGCCACTATTCTTTTGTGCAAATCACAGTCAACTTTTTCACCTTTAATATTAAAAAACTGGGCAAGTATATCACCAACTGCTCCCTGGCGACGCAAAGTTTCTGTTTCAGATAAATTTATATACCTTAGTTTAACCAGGGTGGATTCCTCTCCAGCTACCCCAATTCCAACCATAACATAATCCGCCTGATGGGCCATCTCCAGAGCCTGCTTTACTGTCATATCGGATTTAAATGACTCGCATATTCTCTCAGATGCAGTAATAGCAGGAGCATGAACATGATAGCACTCTCCTTCAAATATGGAGGCAAATTTATTTCCCACATCATAGGGGTTTAGAGAGAAAATAGGGGTTAGCCCTCCATTGAGGGTAACTACTCTTACATTTTTAATCTCATTTGAACTTATAAATTTAACAGTTTCAGCAACACTCATCCCCCATCCAATCCCAAGTAAACTTCCACTTTTTAAATGACGCTCCAGGTACTGGGCAGCAGCTTTTCCCAGACATTCTCTTAGAATATCATCCCCCCCTTGAGGGGTTGGGACAACCATTGCATCTTTGAGTTTAAATGTTGATATTAACTTTTGTTCTATTGAAAGACAATTATAAAGAGGAGTCACAATATCAATATGGACCATTCCCTCCTCTCTTGCCTTTTTTAAAAGCTGCAAAACTTTAATGCGGGAGATACTCAGTTTTTTTCCTATCTGGCTCTGGGTCATATTTTGCTTGTAGTATAACCAGCAAACTCTACTTAAAAGGTCTATTTCAGAAGGATCTTTAAGCATAATTGATTTGCCCTTCTTTTTTTACAAAAGTTATTTTTTTTAACTTATGTAATTTTACTTTCATAAAAAATTTTTGTCAAGAGAAATTTTTAGTTTATCAACGAAAAAGGAGGAAAAAATGCTTTACACTTAAGGTTGGTTATAATTATGAAAGGTAGCAAAAATAGTGAGATTTTAACAATTAAAACAAAAAATTTTGTCAACTAATTATTGACTTTTAAACCAGATTCAACGAAAAAGCATTAATTTATACCTCTGCATGGGTTTCTTTTCCAACTTTGCGAGCTATCATTGGTACTTAGCTTCTTGAATTATCTTATTCATTGTTCTTTCTGCCTCTTCAATGAATTTTTTAGCATTTTCGAGTTGAGTTTGAGCATCTTGCTTGGTAATCTCTACAAAATCTCCATAATCAGCGTTCTCTCTGATTTCTTTAGCCTTTGGCAAAAATCTACTTAACTCTTTTGGGAAAGTCCCGTTTTAATAATGTATTGATTAAACAAGGCAAATCACACCAGAATGCTTACTACTATCGAGTTCTTTTAAAGCTAAAAGCCCTCTTGCTGCTGTAAACATTGCATAGTAACTTCTATTAGCAGAGAGGCTAAAACGACTTCGGGCAAGGGCATCTTCAGCATCTTTTAAGTTCTCCCTTGCCTTATCCATCCTGTATCTGGCCAAATTTATTCTGCTCATAAAGGAATTCCTTCTTTTTCTATATTCTCAAAGAAAAATGAGCCAAGTTCCTTATTTTTGTTATACTCAAATAAAGTATAAACTACAGGAGCTAAGGGAAGATTGGTTTTAAAAAAGTAATCTGCTGCTATATCAGTTATTTCATCTCGTATTCTTCCTTTGTTTCTCACCAGGATAAATATATCTATATCCGAATCTTTTTTAAAATTACCTCTTGCTTTTGAACCAAAAAGTCTGATATCAAGAATATCATCACCTAATTTTTCTCTTAATTCCTTTACAAAGGATTCTACAACTTTTTTTTCTCTGTCACTTAAATATGTTGATTTTCTTATCATAGCTATGGCCTTTTTTAAAACAAATATAGTAGTCTTTACCAAAAGGTTTGCTAACCAATAAGTTGCAGGGGAAAATTAGAACCATAAAATGGATATAAAAAAGAAATTTTCAGTATATTATAAGGTAACCTGTTCCATTTTAAAAAAAGGTAAGAAAAAGTCAAAAAGGGAATTTTATTCCAGATACAGATAGAAATCTTTTGGTTTCAGTTCATTAAAATCATCTCTTGAGACAAGGTATTTTCTAAGATCTATACATAAATGGCACTTTGAAACATAGCCTTCGGCAAGTTCCCGGTAGCCAAAATCCCTGGCAAATTGTAAAAGACCTTTCATATCTTGAGTGGTTAAAAATTTTAAAACCGGATGTTTTTCCAAATTTATCCCTTCCTTTAAAAGCTCATCCAAATTCCGACAATCACCCAAGGAAATTCCACCACAATAGCCTGGAAGAAAATTCCCATAGTTATCAAAATGGTTATGCCAGTTTCTGATAAAAGGTGGCTGGCAGGGCTGGTTGAAAAAGTAATGGGCAGGATATTTGGGATAAAAATCCTTTAATTTATAAGCTGCTCTTCCCATTAAAAAAAGCTCCACATTTCTTGCAAGATCTTCCCTTTTCATCAGGTTCAGATAATCCTCAAGTAAGATTTTTCCTTTAACTCCCAGTTTTTTAAATAAATTATAGTATTCCAGCTGATAAACCATTACATTTTTACCAAATACCTCCATACTAATTCTAATTGCTCTTTCTGTTCTCTCAAAGGGAACATATTCCAGGTAAAATGGATTAACAGAAATTAAAATTCCCCTCAACCCCTTTTCTTTGAGAAGATGCAGTTTTTCTCTTGTTGTCTCATCCTTAGTGCACCAGTAGCAGTTTGTCTCAACAAAAGTCGAGGGAATTTTAAGTTCATCGGCAATTTCCACTGCTCTTAAAAGAAGCTCAAAATTTAAAAAGGGTTCCCCGCCCGTAAAATGAAGTCCATAATTTAAACTAACCATCTCAGATCCCCAGGGACTTGGTGCTATTTTACCTGCTAACCGACTCAAAATTTTTCTTAAATTTTCCTCTGAAATCCAATCCCCCTTCCATTTTGGTGAACAGGCATACATACAGTGTCTACACTCAGCGGTACATCTGTAGGAAAGAAGTAGTCCCCCAGATATTGGTTCTGGCAATTTCAGCATTTTTTCTTGTTAAGATTTTAAGAAAACCTGTCTTATGTTAATTTCCTTGCTCTGCTCCAGGGTAGTAATTCTCTATTCTTTAATCAGTAACCTGGATCAGGACCTTAAGTACCTTTTCTTTTCCTTCTGTAACAAGTCGAAATGCCTTTTCTATGTCCTTCAGCTTAAAATGATGGGTAACAAGAGAGTCTGCTTTAATCTTTTCTTTTTGAACTAAATCTATAGCCTCTGTAAAATCCTCCCTTATGTACATCAAGCTTCCAATTATTTCCAGTTCTCTATCCTGAATGAGGGAAAGATCTATCCTTATCTTCTCCTCCGGTACCCCAACTACCATAATCCTTGTTCCCTTCCTTGCAATTTGAATAGCCTGGGATATGGTCTTATCTATCCCAACGCAATCGTAGATAAGATCAATTCCCTCCTTTCCGTATTCTTTATGGATAAGCTCAACCAGATCCTCAAGCTCAGGATTAATAACCTTATCGGCTCCTAAGTTTTTTGCCTTTTCTAACCTGTATGAAAGAAGATCGGTTATAATAACCTCTCTTGCTCCTGCCAGATTTGCAACCTGCAGGGTTAAAAGGCCAATAGTTCCTGCTCCCAGGATAAGCACCCTATCACCTATTTTTTGTCCTGATTTTCTTACAGCATGAACTGCCACTGCAAGGGGCTCTACCAGAGCAGCGTCATCAAATGATATACCATCAGGCAGCTTAAGGACCTTATTCTCTGGAACTACAATATACTCGGAAAACGCACCATCGTATCCAACACATCCTATTACCTTCAGGTTAGTGCAGATGTTGTACCTTCCGTGAAGACAGTTGTAACATTTCCCACATACAATATTGGGCTCAACAACCACTCTATCTCCTGGAGAAAAATTCTTTACTCCACCTCCTACCCGATGAATAACTCCGGAAAATTCATGCCCCAGAACAATTGGAGGATGAACAAAGGGATGCTTTCCCTTATAGGAGTGAATATCTGATCCACATATACCACATACCTTTACCTTAATTAAAACTTCATTTTTCCCGGGGGTGGGTATTTCCACATTTTCCAAGGATATTTTCTCAGGGGCAACAAGCTTTGCCTGTAGCATTTTATCTCTCCTTAAGGTTTAACTACTACCTTAATTCTATCTGGATCTTTCATATGCGTCATCATTGCCTTATCAAAATCCTCCAAACTAAATCTGTGGGAGATTAACTCCTTCAGTCTTATCCTTTTCTCAGATAAAAGCCGAACAGCTCTTTTTGTAGTATATGGGTTAACAAAGGATCCCTTAATAGTTATCTCATTTTTATAAACATAGTAAGGGTTTATCTTTATCTCATCATCAGGATTAGCTACTCCAAACCAGATAACCCTTCCTCCAGGCTTAACGAGTCTTATCGACTCCTCTTGAGTTGAGGATTTGCCAACACACTCTACAACTACCTCCGGTTTTCCAGGGAGAAAATTCCCTATAGCCTCCTGTATATTTACATCATTTGGATTTAAGCTTAAATCTGCACCCAGGGAAAGGGCTAATTTTCTTCTTTTTTCTATAGGGTCAGTGGCAACAATTTTTGCCGCTCCACAGATTTTAGCAAGTTGAATTATTAAAAGCCCTATAGGGCCACATCCTGTAACAAGAACGCACTCTCCTGGTTTAATCTGGGCAAGATCTATTCCATGAATGCAACAGGATAAAGGCTCAGTCAGGGAAGCTGACTCTAAATCCACCTCATCTGGCAGTTTATACACCAGGCTATTTTTTGCCTTTACATATTCAGCAAATCCTCCATTTAACCTCACTCCTAAATTTAAAAGATCGATACAAAGATTCTCATTTCCTACCCTGCACTGGTCACATTTTCCACAGGGAAGGTTGGGATTAACGGTAACATGATCCCCAATTTTTAAGTTTTTTACATCTTTTCCCTTATCCTCAATTATTCCAGAGAACTCATGTCCGGGGATAAGGGGAAAATTTGCTGGAAAATTTCCCTCGTAGATGTGAACATCTGTTCCACATATACCACAGCTATTAACTTTTATTAGTACTTCCTTACTTTCCAGCCTGGGAACAGGCACTTCCTCCAGGCTATACTCACCCTTTTTCTTAAACAGGATAGCTTTCATTTTCATTGGATTTTTCCTTTACCTATTATTTCCTTCCTAACGGTATCTTTTGACTACCAGGCAGTATAGCCTCCATCCATAACCAGCACACTTCCTGTCATATAACTTGAGGCTCTGGAGGCTAAAAATAGTGCTGGTCCTTTTATCTCAGAAGGATCTCCTATTCTTCCCATGGGGATATATTTAACCCAGTCCTTTCCGTATCTGGGATAGACTTTATCAACAAGTGGTGTCCTCATATACCCTGGAGCAATAGCATTAACCCTTATATTGTATTTTGCCCATTCAGCAGCAAAGCTTTTTGTGAGCATAATTACCCCGGACTTTGATACATTGTAATGCAGTTGAGGTTGAGGGCGGTTAACTATCAATCCTGACATAGAGGATATATTAACAATGCTGCCCTTTCTTTGTTTTATCATCTGCCTGCCAGCCCTTTGAGTACAGAGGAAAACCCCGGTAAGATTTACATTTATGACTTTATCCCATTCATCCTTGGGTATATCCTCAGCCGGGTAGTTACTTACAACTCCAGCATTGTTAATGAGAATATCTATTTTACCAAACTTTTTTACTACTATATTCACCATATTATCTACCTGCAGTGGATCAGTCACATCAGTTTTTATTGCTATGCACTCACCTCCCAGTTTTTTTATCCTTTCCTCCACTTTTTGCAACTTCTCAAGGTTTATATCAACCAATGCCACTTTAGCTCCAGCTTCGGCAAGTGCGATGGCCATCTGTTCCCCAAGTCCCTGAGCAGATCCAGTAATAATTCCCACCTCACCAGATAAATCAAAAAGGGACTTTACATTCATTTACCTCTCCTGCAATTAATAAATATTTATTCTTATTGTATTTATGTAACAGCTTTATTTTTTGAAGGGCTCTTTTTTAACTCATATTTTTGAAAAAAATTATCTTACGGGAAATTACCCACGCTGGTAAGAAATTAGTTAATCAAAGATAACCACGGTTTTAATACTTGATTCTTTATTGTCCCTTGCAAATTTTAAGGCTTCCTCAGTTTGGGGGAAAGAAAATTTTTTAGATATAACTGTCTTTAAATTCACCTGTCCCTTTTCTGCCAGTCTAATAGCTTTAGGATACATATTGGCATATCTAAATATACCCAACACATCAAGTTCTTTAGTTATAATCTGGTTGGTATTAAATTCTATCTCTTCCTGGGCAGGAAGACCAACAAGAATAACTTTTCCACCGTTTTTTGCCAATTTGACAGTTTGCTGGGTGGTTACAACACTTCCTGCAGTTTCAAAAACATAATCAAAACTTGAGCCAAGTTTATCCAGTGCGTTGGTTTGCCGTGGATTTATCAGCTCATCAGCTCCTAATTCCTTAGCTTTCTCAAGTCGAAAATCGTAAATATCGGCTACTGTTATTCTCCCACCTCCTATATTAATAGCTGCCTGAAGAGTAGATAATCCTATAGGGCCTGCTCCCAATATTAGTATTTTCCCACCAAAGCCTACCTTCGCCCTGACAACTGAATAAAGACCCACTGCAAGAGGTTCAAATAACGTAGCCTCCTCATAACTTACATTTTCAGGTAGCTTAAACACAAAATCAGCAGGATGGGCTACATACTCCACAAATGCCCCATTCACAGGTGGGGTAGCCATAAATTTTATCTCAGGGCATAGATTATATCTACCAGTTTTGCAGTAAATACATCTTCTACAGGGAATACCAGGCTCCAGTGCAACTTTATCCCCTATCTGGAGATTTTTAACTTCTTCTCCCACTTCTACAATCTCTCCCGAGCATTCATGTCCCAAGATAAGTGGCCTTTTTACTATAAAACTGCCTATTTTTCCTTTATCGTAATAGTGAACATCAGAACCACAAACTCCAACTGCCTTAATTTTAACAAGCACCTCGTCTTTTTTAATTTCAGGCATATCTATTTTTCTTGGAATTATCTTTCCCGGCTTTTCCAGATACATAGCGGTTATCTTCATTAATTACCTCAAAAAATTAATTTTGAGTATCTGTAAATTTAACCTTTTTTTATTATAAAGAAAGCTAATACCACCGATATAACTGTGGCTACTAAAAGATTAAGATAATGTTCTAAAAACCGCATCCATAGAAGATGAATAGCTACAAATAAAACTACGGATATGAAAATACGATCCCCTATCCTTGTAGGCATTGGAAGAAAACCCATGGGCAATTCCTTATTCTTTTACTGCACCAAAAGTTAAGCCAGTAATTATGTACCTCTGGATGTAACCTAAAAATATTACAGCAGGGAGCAGGCAAACTACCGACACCGCAGCCATCTCTCCCCAGTTAGTGCCAATAACGGTGACAAACTCGGCAAGTCCTGTAGTTATAGTTCTCGCATTCATACTGGTAAGAACAGAGGCAAAAAGGTACTCATTCCAGCTAAAAATCCAGGTCATCATAGCTGTTACTGCAAGTCCCGGTTTGGCTACTGGTAGTATAATATGCCAGAGGGTACCCAGCATGGAACAGCCATCTATACTGGCAACCTCATCCAGTTCCTTGGGTATAGCATCAATCATTCCTTTTAACAACCAGATAGCAAAGGGCAGATTAAATATACAGTAAAGAAGAATCAGTCCAATATGTGTATCTATCAATTTAATTTTGGTAAATATTAAAAAGAAAGGCAGTATAAAAGCTGCAGGAGGTGCCATCCTATTGGTAATTGTCCAGAAAAATAAAGATTCACTTCCCCAAATTTTAAATCGAGAAAAAGCGTAAGTAGCAAATATAGCCAGAAATATAACCAATCCAGTATTACCTGTAGCTATGATTAAAGAATTAATCAAAAATTTTCCATAGATATCTTTGAACAAGGGACGATAGTAGTTATTTACGAATATACTGGTCTGGTATAACTTAGGCCCTGTAAAAAGCTCTAATTTACTTCTCATGGAAACTATAACCATCCAGTAAATAGGGAAAAGAGTTGCTCCGGCCAGTAAAATACAGATTAGATATATAAAGGTTATTTTGATTTTCTTCTTACCCCTCATGGACCTCTCTCCTTGCTATTGAGATAATATTAAGCAGTAGCCAGCACATCACAATAGTTAAATAAAGAAGGAAAACAGACATACTTGATCCGTATCCATAATCTGTAGATACAAGAACACGCCTCACCACATCGATACTTACAAACCTTGTAGCCGTACCTGGTCCTCCACCTGTAAGCATCCACACCTCGTCAAAGATTCTAAAGGTGTCCATAACCCTGATAAAAAGCATGGTAAGAATAACAGGTGTTAATAAAGGTAAAGTAATATATCTTAAGGTCTGCCATTTATTTGCCCCATCCACCTTGGCTGCTTCAAATGGTTCTTTAGGGAAACTTGTAAGGCCAGCTAAAAGTGTTAGTGTAACAAAGGGAGTCCAGTGCCATATGTCCATAAATACAACGGTGAAAAATGCCTGCTTGGCATTAACTCCAATATTGTAATCAATTCCAAATTTATGTAATATATAAGGAAGGGGGCCTATATCCGGATTAGTCATTAAAACCCAGATACTTCCTATGGTAATGGGGGCAATAGCTAAAGGCAGGGTGAGAATAGTTCTGAATACACCTTTACCCACAAATTCATTGGTTAAAAATATAGCTATAGCTAAACCCAAGAGTGTCTCTATCAAGCAGGTAATAACCACAAAGGTAAGTCCAATTCCTAAGGAATGCATGAAGCTGGAATCAAACATCAATTTTCTAAAGTTATCTACTCCAGCAAATACCATTCCCCGGACAGACCATATGTTGTATTTAAAAAGACTAAGATAAATAACGTAAAGAAAGGGGACAAGACCGATAAAAAAAAGAATAACAAGCGTGGGAGCTAATAGCCCCCACGCTTTATACTGCGAGGTTCTCATTTCTACTTTACCTCACCATTAATAACCTAAATCTATAAGTAACTTATCTACCTCCTTGGCCAGGGAGTCCAGGGCTGTATCAGGATCTACCTCTCCAGCAACTGCTTTGGATATCCATTTAAGATAAAGTTCATTCAATGGTCTGTGCATGGGAAGAGGAGGAGCACCTGCAAACAGGAATCCAAATTTTTTCATCATATCATAGTACCCTGAAAGCTTAACGTTAAGTTCTTTAATCTCAGGAGAGTTAAAGGTGGATTTTCTACAAATTCTACCGGCTAATTGGGCGAATTTAGGTGCCCATTGTTTTCTTGTCGCCCACTGGATAAACAACCAGGCAGCCTGTTTTTTCCTTGAAGATCTGGGGATGGCAAAAGCACCTCCATCATAGTAACCTATATAACCCAATCCTCTCGCTGCCTCAGACATTACACCAGGGTAAGTAGGAGGAAGAGCCACTCCAATTTTTCCAGTTACAACAGATCTTGATTTATCAAGTTCTACCCAGGGCAAATTCTCCAAATAAATTAATCCCTGGGCAATCTTACCAGCACCTACTACAGCGGCAGTTTCATCCCAGGTATAGGTTCTTACCCCAGGAGGAGCGTATTTAAGCATATCCACATACCATCTAAGGGCTTCTTTGGCTCTCTTGCTATTTAATGTTCCTCCATTTTCTACGGTTGCTCTCCATTTCTTAAGATTTATTCCCCAGTTATAGATACCCCAGGCTGGCCAGATACTCTCCACCATCTCATAGGCAACACAGGGATGGGTCTTTGCCTGAGCAACATGCCCGTAAAGCTCTATACCTTTTTTCTTTCCCCATTCAGTGAAGAATTTGGCTATTTGAGTATACTCCTCCCAGTCCTTTGGAGGTCTTAGATCCCAACCATATTCAGACTTAAAAGCAGCCCTTATCTCAGGATTTGAGAACAGGTCTTTTCTGTACACATAGGATTTCAGGAAGGCCTCAAAAGGAATGCCAAAAACATGTCCCCTCGCATCCTTAAAGTAATTGATGAAGGTGGTGAAATCATTTATATCAAAGTCAGGATCATCTAATTGAGGGTACTTTTTCGCAAGTTCGGTTAGATCTGTTAACCAGTGTTTAACCAGATAAGCATAGATAATATCCTGCTCTACATAAACAAAATCGTAGATACCGGTTCCCCTTGACATATCATTTATAGATTTTGTATACATCTCATCCCAGGAGGTCAGCTCAAATTGAACTTTTATTCCGGTGAGTTTCTCAAATTCACGAGCTGCATAATCCCTAACCGCTTTAGACGGAGGGGTACTTTCAGATACACCTCTAATGGTAACACCTTTGTACAAAGCTGCAGCTTGTTTCCACCACTCAGGCGTAGCTGCCTGAGTAATACCTGCAAAAACAACTATAAAGAACACTCCGACAAGTAAGTATATACCTACCTTTCTCATTTCATACCTCCTTACGGTATAATTTTAATCCAAAGCCTTTTTGTCAAATCACCTCCCTTCTTTTTAATAATTTATTGCCTTTTTACCCAAAATTAGCAGGATTCTCTTACAACCAGGCTTGTCTTTAGTATTATATTTTGTTTTTTCTTTGGCCCCTCCTTTAACAGCCTTTGCATGAGTAGTTGTGCAGCAGTTGATCCTATTGTATAGGTAGGTTGTGAGACTGCAGTTAGGGGTGGATCAAGAGTTTCAGCCCATTCCAGATCATCAAATCCAATAACCGCTACATCCTTCGGGATACTCTTTTTTAACTCCTTCAGGGCAATAAATGTACCTATTGTCATTAAGTTGTTGGAGGAGAAAATAGCGGTTGGGGCAGATTTTAACTTGAATAACTCCTTTGTTGCTTTTATACCTCCCTCTATTCTGGAGTACCCCTCTACAATTAAGGCCTCATCTTTTTTTATTCCATACCTCTTCAGGGCATCTAAATAACCTCTAAGTCTCTCATTGGTTGTTGTAATTCCTCTTATACCTGTAATAATGGCAATTCTTTTATGGCCAAGCTTAATTAAGTGCTCAACTGCAGCAAATGCCCCATGGACATTATCCACACCAACCATATCAGCCTCCACATTTTCAATGGCTCTGTCAATACAGACAATTGGTATCCCTCTTTCTTCAAAGAGTTTAAGAAAGGGAACCTGAGGATTGGTGGGGGCTATAATTAAACCATCCACCCTTTTCTCAAGCATTACCTTAAGATGCCTTTCCTCCTTTGATGAATCCTCATCGGTATTACACAGGATCATACTGTAGTCGAACTTATTTATGGTATTCTCAATACCTCTTATTAGGAGAGGGTAAAAAGGGTTGGATATATCGGAGATGCTAACTCCTATTGTCTTTGTTTGTTTTTTTACAATAGCTCTGGCACTACCATCAAGAAAGTAGCCCATTTTCTTTACAGTCTGAAGTACCCTTCTTTTAGTTTTTGGATGGACATTGGTCTCCCCTCTGATAACTCTTGAAACAGTACTTGGTGAAACACCAGCTTTTTTTGCCACATCTCTTATGGTAACTCCAGTCATTTGGTAATTTCAACTCCTGTAACGTTGTTATGTTTATATTTGTTTATATTATGCCAGCACCTTATTTTTTGTCAATAGAATTACTTTTCCGGTTTCGGGAAAAATCCTGTAGTTCTTTGCTGCCCGCCGGTGTGTTGATGCGTCCTATGTCCGATGTCCTATGTCCAACGTCGCTTTAAACTAAATAAACTAAATACACCAAATACACCAGACAAACCAAATTAACCAGATGAACCAAACAAACCAAATGAACCAAATACACCAGACAGACGAGACAGACCAAATAGACGAAATAGACATTTTACAGGGCAGCCTTGAAATTTTCCCGAAACTGGAATAAGATCAAGACACTTAATTATCTTGACAATCCCTTCTAACATAGATATTCTTTAATCCAAAAAATGAACATCTTGCTTGTAAATCCCTGGATCTATGATTTTGCTGCCTATGATCTGTGGTTGAAGCCTTTAGGTCTTTTATACATTGCCTCCTTTCTGGAAAAATTTGAACACAGAGTATATCTGATTAACTGTCTTGATAGAAACCACCCTGTCCTTAAAGAAAAATATAAAGATCATCTCCCACCTTCCCGCAGGTACGATTGTGGTAAGTTCTTCTCCCAGGAAATTGAAAAACCTGCTATCCTTAAAGATATTCCTCGTAGATACAAAAGGTATGGAATCTCCCTGGATATATTTGAAGAGGAACTTACCAGAATTAAGACACCGGATGTAATTGGAGTAACCTCCGGTATGACTTACTGGTATCCAGGGGTATTTGAGGTTATAAGAAGATTAAAAGAAAAATTCCCCGATGTTCCCTGTGTACTGGGAGGAATTTATGCAACATTGTGTTATGAACATGCTAAAAAATACTCCGGGGCGGATTATGTTATAAAAGGTCATGGAGAACTCTCAATGTTAAAAATTGTGAATAAAATAGAGGGAAGGGAAAAGGAGTATCCTGAAGTTTATCTTAAAAAGACAATAAATACCCTCTTGCCCGCCTATCACCTTTTATCTTCCACAAAATCAGTTGCTATTTTGACATCAAGAGGTTGTCCTTTTTCCTGTAGTTACTGTGCATCTCGTTTAATAGAGCCTCGTTTTATCCAAAGAGAACCTGAAAGTGTGCTTAAAGAAATCAACTGGTATGTAAAAAATTTCAAAGTTGAGGATATTGCATTTTATGATGATGCTCTTCTTGTTAATGCTTCAAAACACATAATCCCTATTCTTAAAGGAATAGTGAGAAAATCCCTGGAAGTAAGATTTCATACTCCAAACGGTCTTCATGTAAGATATATTACCAGGGAAATAGCAAAGCTCTTTTATGCTGCTAATTTTAAAACTATCAGGCTATCACTTGAGTCGGTAAGTCCTGAGAGACAAAAGGATTCCTCTAATAAAGTAACCAGAGAGGATTTTTTAAGATGTGTTGATAATTTAAATAAAGCTGGATATAGACCCGATGAACTTGATGCGTATGTAATGGTAGGACTGCCGGGACAGGAGATCCAGGAAGTTGTGGAAACTTTAGAATTCGCACATAAAGCTGGCGTCAGGGTAAAAATTGTGCAGTTCTCCCCTATTCCGGGAACCCCTGAATTTGAGAAAGCCTTTAAAGAATCTAATCTTCCTCTTGATGAACCTCTTTTACAGAATAATTCAATTTTCCCCCTATGGATGAGGAAAATAAGTTACGAGGATCTTTACCGGATAAAAAATATGGCTCTGAAATTTAATCAGGAATTAAGTAAATGAAGAAAAAATTAGATCTTGGGTTGATAATTCTGATAATATCATTCCTTGTAGGGATTTTTTCAAAATTAAGAATTTCTCTGATCCTGAAGAATTTTTTTCTCGCAACTGTTGAGCCTCTCACGCTGAATGTGGTTGGGGCTATCATCCTTATATTGATCCTGGGTAATCTTTTAAATAAAACTGGAATCTTAAGAAATATTAATTCCTCTCTTGAGACTTTTATAAAAGATAGACGTCTAACACTCATTATTCCCTCGATTCTAATGGGACTTTTACCAGTAGCTGCGGGAGCTATGCTATCGGCTCCTGTAGTAGAGGAATCCGGTAATAAGATAGGATTAAATGCCGAAACCAAGACTTTCCTTAATTACTGGTTCCGTCATATCTGGGAGTATGTCTGGCCTATTTATCCTGCACTTATTTTAGCTGCAGCTATAGTTAATGTGCCAATTCAAGAAATTATGCTAAACCAGTTCCCTTTAACTTTATCTTCTATTATTGCTGGGTTCATCTTTGGGATAAGGAAAATTCCCTACAGGTCAAAATCAAAAGATAAAAGTGGAGAATCCATCAGGGGAATTTACAGGTTTTTCTTCTATGCCTGGCCTATTTTTGCTATTATTATTCTTGTGTTGGTATTTAAATTAAACCTTATTTTATCTTTATTAATAATTGTAGCATCCACTCTTGTAACAACAAAGATAAAAATGAAAAAGGTCCTTTTAATTATTAAAAATAGTCTTTCTTGGAGGATAGTTTCCTTAATAATCTCTGTGATGATATTTAAAAGAATGCTTGAGGTATCAGGCATTTTGTTAATACTCCCCAAAATTTTTAACCATCTGGGAATTTCTCCTCTTCTTATCTTATTTTTTCTTCCCTTTTTTATTGGTCTTCTTACTGGAGTTACCTCAGCCTTTGTAGGAGTCACTTTTCCTTTGCTTTTACCCTTTATAGGTATGAAAAATCCCAATTTAACTTATGTTATGCTTTGCTACGCCGGAGGATTTTCCGGAGTCCTTTTATCTCCCCTGCATCTTTGCCTTATTGTAACGAAGGACTACTTCAAAGCAGATCTTGTTAAGGTGTACAGATTAATTTTTTTACCTGTTATCTTTGTCATCATTGTAGCTTTCGGAATTGTATTTGTAAAACAAAACTTTGGCTGATTCATTTCTCTCCTCTTTTCTTATCCAATTTTTTTATTAATATATCTAAACATTGAAGCAAGGTCCTATTCGATAGAGAAACGTCAGAGCAGGAGATATCTTTAAGATGAGAGCCGAAAAAAAATATCTAATTTTTTATTTCACTCCATTTGTTTTAGAGATGGGTATGGGAAGTTTGATAATGGCTGTTCCTCTGCTTGCTATATCCATGGGTTTATCCTCTATTATTCTTGGAACAATAGGTTTTGTTCCGGGGATTACCTATATACTACTTTGTTTCCCATTTGGAAAACTCTCGGAGAGGTGGCATCGGAAAAATCTGGTTCTTGCAGGATCTTTCATATATCTTCTTCCTTCTTTAATCTTGTGTTTTTCCTCCAGACTGTATCAGTTTTATCTGGCAATGCTCCTTTTGGCAGTTGCCTCAGCTATGTTCTGGCCACCCCTGGAAGCCTGGATTGCTGAGGAGGAAAGCAGGCAATCGTTAACCAGAAGAATGGGATGGTTTAATACTTCATGGAGTATAGGAATGGCTGTTGGACCACTTATAGGAGGGATCCTTTTTGGTATTAATCTTAAGCTACCCTTTTATTTTTCTCTTTTAATGAGTGCAGCTATATTTTTTATTTTACTCCGGGAGATAAGAAAATCCCCTCCCCTTCCAAGAGGGAAAAGAGTAAGCCAAACAATATCCTCTTCCTCCGATCCTCCAGCTGCAGCCTCTTTTTATCTTTATATATCAAGGGTAGCTAATTTCACACTTTGGTTTTCTCTTGGAGTAATAAGATATATTTTCCCCAAGTTGAGTACAAATCTGGGAATTTCTTCCTCATTCTTAGGTTTTTTGATGTTTATACTTTCCTTCTCGCAAACCTTAACACTTTACTGGTTTGGCAAACTTCATGGATGGCAATATCAGCTATACCCCATTCTTCTTTTCCAGCTTTTAGCTGTTACAGGTCTAATACTGATATTCATAGGTAACTCCATTTTTCTTTTCCTTCTGGCCTTTGTGCTTTTAGGAACAGCCGCTGGAACAACTTATTCTTACAGCCTTTTTCACAGCATTAACGTCCCCTTACAGAAAGGCCCAAGTGCTGCAGTTCATGAAATTGTACTTGGAACCGGTGGACTGATAGGTCCTCTGGTAGGAGGAGCAGTT
Organism: Candidatus Aerophobota bacterium; assembly: GCA_021163905.1. Lineage (GTDB taxonomy): Bacteria > Aerophobota > Aerophobia > Aerophobales > B3-G15 > JAGGTG01. Next base: position 3,260 of record JAGGTG010000038.1, on the reverse strand, counting down.
GCTCAGCAATACTCCCTTCATACCCCTTACATTTTAGCTGCTTTGATAATAGCAGCAGGTATATTTTTGCAGCTATTAGCCAGGAAAAAGTACCGGTTAACTTAAGCAGGACAAAAAACTATCTACCTTACTGAGAGAGTCTTATCATTTTGCCAGATTCGGGTTAAAATAACACTATCAGAAGAAGGTTACAAATTTTCTGTAAGGGCTTTTCTTAAAAGAGCCGATGCGTTTGTTGCATCGCCCTGCTCGATAACCTGTTCGATTTTTTCTTTGCCGATTTTATCTATTATTTTAAAAAGAGCTTTAATCCATTCTATTCCTTCCGTAGCTGCCCTCTGTCCATCTTCTCGATAGGGAAAAATATCAAGGGAATACCATCCATCATAACCAGTTTTATCGAGCCAGTAAAGAAGCTCCAGCATCTCAATAGTATGTACAGAGGCAGGAATCATATCATCGTCCCACAGACGGTAGTTATCATTAAGGTGGAGGTGGAAAAGTTTGTTACCAAACCTTTTTAAAAGTGCAACACTTTCAGCCATATTTTCGTAGCCCTCAAGAGCATGACCTACATCAAGAGTGACTCCCACATTATCTCTTCCCACCTCTTTTGTAAGCAAAATAACCTTACCAACAGTTCCTATAAAGCAGTGGGTTCTTGGTTCTTTTATCTTATACTCCACAGCAATTTTTACATCCGGTAGATGATCTGCACATTCAACAAGCCCTTCCGTTATCAAATCCCAGGCCTTTATGTAATTGGCCTGAAAAGAATAATCGTATCCATCCTGTCCAAACCAGGGAGCAACTATATTGCATCCTGTTTCTCTGGCAAGATCCATAGCTCTTTTAACCTCATCTATTGCATCTTGCCTTATCTTCTTATCCCGGGCAGCAAAACTCCCAAGACCCCACTTTGCCGATGACCATAGCTCCGGGATAATAACCGATACACGAAGACCAAAATCCTCTACCTTCTTTACCACTTCTCTTGCATTCCTGCTTGTAAGGTGCCAGCCTCCTACAAGCTCTATCCCTTCCAAATCAGCCACCTTTTTAGCCGATTCCATCATCTCCTCGAAACTCTTTTTAGGAGAGTAACCCTCAAGGACATATCTATCGGCGCAGCTTCCAAAAACAACTGCTACCGCTGAGAACCTTATCTTTCTTTGCATCTTTATCCTCCCTCTTAACTTAAGTAATTTACTCTTCTACTCTGGAGGTAGAATCTTATCCTGAAGTTTTCTTAAACTTACCAGAATAGATTTCTCATCAAGCTCGACTTGATCCAGTCTAATATATTCACCTTTCTTTACATCTTCTTTAAGCACTGCTCCCTCTGCAAGACCAAGAGGTAAAAGATTCTCTTCTCGGGCAATAGATGCTCTCTCAATTGAGCCGTATACATCAAACATTCCAATACCATCAATTTTTTTCCCAGATGATAGATCTCTTTTTGCAACAGTAATCACCTCTGCTACAGGCCTTCCCCTGCATACCAGAGTTGGCTCCTTATAAATGACCGCTCTTGCCACGGAAAAAGGAATCTCCACACTGGTCAAATGGTAGGGGCGGTACAAAAGATAGTTGGGACCTTTGCCCATACTCATATACTCAAGGTCCTTTTTTAATCTTTTATTGTCCGTGGTTACAATTACAAAAACGCCGGGTGCTATTCTGCCAAGAGCATAATCAACAACTCCCTCCTGATTTAAAATACCTCCATTTTCCTTTAGGGAAAAGATAGAGGAAAGTTCCGATAGTTCACACCTTGGCCCATGCATTCCCCTTATATCGGGAATCAGTCCTGTGGCATTGGCAACAGCTGCCATCTCAATCATAGTTTTACTTCCATCTACAAATTCTGTCAACATCCTTGGATTTACCCCTTTTTTTAAAGCAGTTTCCCTCAGTGTATCTGGAGTTGCCTCTCTATTTAGGGGATTGTTTTTGCCCTTACCTGCAGCAATTATTTTGAACTCAACTGACCTTGCAAAATCGTAAAGTTCCTTAATTGCTCCAGGTTCATCTCCTGCTCCCACCGTGTAAATAACACCGGAGTTTTTGGCAAGTTCCGCAAGAATTGGACCAACTGTTACGTCGGTTTCTACATTCATCATCACAATATGTTTTTTAGCCATTATAGCCTCAAAAGCAACTTCCGCTCCCACACTGGGAATGCCCGTAGCCTCAACCAGTATGTCAATGGAATCGATGTGGGGAATAGCTCTGGCATCCATGGTTACAACCCTCATTCCCCTGCTCAGTGCTCTGCAACACTCATCAGGATCATCAGATAAAAAAATTTTATCCTTAGAAACCCCCATCTCCTCAAAAATACCTATAGCTTTTTCTCTATCAATATCAGCAATAGCCAAAACATCCATTCCCTTTATTCTGGAAATTAAAGTTGCAACACCTGCTCCCATCTGCCCAACTCCAACAACTGCTACCTTTATGATCTCTTCTTTTTTTTCCATTTCAGATAGCTTATCAGGTAAATTTAACATTGATCTACTCCTTTTTATGGTTTAAGAACCACTTTTAAAGCCTCACCTTTTTCAATAACCCGGATTGCTTCTTTGAAATCTTTTAAGGGGAAAGTATGGGTAATATACTTTTTTGCCTCAATTTTCCCGGTAGAGATAAGCTTTAAAGCCATCCTGTTGTGCTCAGGTGAAAAGGTGGTTGAGCCCAGGATATGTAGAGCCTTATAGTGAATTAAATTAGTATCAAGGCTGGCCATGCTTTTCCCCGGAGGAAGTCCACCGAAAAATATCACCGATCCTCCTTTTCTTGCCATTTTTAAAGAATCCATTTGAGCCTTAGCTGAGGGACAGGCCACAATAACAACATCTGATCCAAGACCTTCTGTGGCCTGTATAACCTTTTTTATATAATCATTTTTACTATTGTCAATTATAAGATCTGGATGAAATCTTTCCACAAGTTCTAACCTTTTTTTTAAGATGTCCATCATGATTATCTTCAGGGCTCCACGTGCTCTTGCTATTTGCAGATGAAAACATCCAATAGGCCCTGCTCCTATTATTGTAACTGTATCACCAATTTTAACCCCGGTATTTTCCTGGGCATTTATACAGGAGGAAGGAGGCTCAGAGATAGCCGCCTCCTCAAAACTCATCCCCTCAGGGATAGGATTAACATTACCGTATTTTAATGCCTCAGGGGGGATAACCATAAATTCGGCAAATCCACCCGGCCAGTGCTGGGCTATTTCTTTAATATTTTCACAC
>JAGGTG010000165.1 GCA_021163905.1 Candidatus Aerophobota bacterium | reverse complement strand
ATAGAAAAATTCAGAGGTAAATTTTGATATGGCCAAGGTAAAAATTAAAATAGATGAAAAAGAAATTTTAGCAGAGGAAGGTAGCACAATTTTGGAAGCAGCAAAACAGGCCGGTATAGACATACCTCATCTTTGTTATGAGGAAAGGTTATCTCCTCCTTCCTCCTGCAGGCTATGTGTGGTTGAGGTTGAAGGGGTGCAAAATCTTGTTGCCTCCTGTGCTTATCCGGTAAGAGAAGGAATAAAGGTTAAAACAAATACGGAAAGGGTAAAAAGAGCAAGACGGGTGGTTTTAGAACTTCTTATATCAAATCATCCACTTGATTGTATGACCTGCGAGAAAAGCGGGAGTTGTCTTTTAGAAAAATACGCCTATGAGCTGGGTGTAACATCGTCTCGCTTTCAGGGAGAGAGGATAAACTATCCTGTTGTCTCAGACAACCCTTTTATTGAACGTGACAACAACAAGTGTATTCTCTGTGGCCGTTGTGTTAATGTCTGCGAAGAAGTACAGCAATGCGGGGTTCTTGATTTTGCCAGGCGGGGTTTTGCCACCCTTATTACTACCGGCTTTAACAGACCTTTAACTGAAACAGCCTGTGTCTTCTGTGGAAACTGCCTCTCTGTCTGCCCTGTAGGTGCCCTTACTGAAGTAGAGAGAAAGGGCAGGGGAAGAGAGTGGGAATTTAAGAAAACAACTACCATATGTCCTTACTGTGGTTGTGGTTGTCAGATCAGTTTGCATACAAAAAATAACACGGTGGTTAAAGTTACATCACCTCCTTCTGCTCCGGTTAACTCTGGGTGGCTTTGCACCAAGGGAAAATTTGGTTTTGAATTTATCAACTCCCCGGAAAGACTCACCGATCCTTTAATTAAGGAAGATGGTAAATTTAAAAAGACATCCTGGGATAAAGCTCTTGAATTTATCGCCTCAAAATTTAAACAAATTAAAAAAGAGTACGGTGCAAACTTTATCGCAGGGTTATCTTCTGCCAAATGCACAAATGAGGAAAATTACCTTTTCCAGAAATTTATGAGGGCAGTCATCGGAACCAACAATGTTGATCACTGTGCTCGTCTCTGTCATTCATCTACTGTTGCCGGACTTGCCAGAGCCTTTGGTTCAGGAGCCATGACCAACTCCATAGCTGAAATTTTAAAGGCCGATTGCATCCTTGTTGTAGGTTCCAACACTTCAGAAACTCACCCCATTGTGGCCTTACAGATCAAAAAAGCAGTGAAAAATGGAGCAAAATTAATTGTAGCTGATCCAAGAAAAATAGAACTCACCGAAATCTCTCATCTATGGCTAAGGCACAAACCGGGAACAGACGTTGCTCTTTTTAACTCCTTTATGTGGGTTATTTTAAATGAAGAACTGCAGGATAAAGATTTCATAGAAAAAAGAACAGAGGGTTTTGAGCAATTTAAAAAGGTGATTGAGGATTATAATCCCCAAAAGGTGCAGGAGATTACCGGGGTTGCCGCAGATGACATTATAAAAGCAGCAAGAATTTACGCCAGGGCAAAAAAGGCTTCCATACTTTTTACAATGGGTATAACCCAGCATACAACAGGAACAGATAACGTTCTGACTCTTGCCAATCTTGCAATGCTCTGTGGTAATGTTGGTAAAGAGGGAACAGGGGTAAATCCTTTAAGGGGACAGAATAATGTTCAGGGAGCATGTGATATGGGAGCTTTACCCGATGTTTACCCTGGCTATCAAAGTGTTGAGGATGGGAGGATAAGGGAAAAATTCGAGAGGAGCTGGGGGGTGTCTTTGCCAGATAAAAAGGGACTCACAGTAGTTGAGATGATACATGCCATTGAGGAGGGAAAGATAAAGGGGATGTATATAATGGGAGAAAATCCCTTTCTTTCTGATCCTAATGCTACAAGAACCCTTAAGGCGCTTAAAAGTCTCGATTTTCTTGTGGTTCAGGATATCTTTCTATCAGAGACAGCCAGTCTTGCCGATGTTGTTCTTCCTGCAGCTTGCTTTGCGGAAAAAGATGGCACCTTTACCAATACAGAGCGTAGGGTTCAAAGACTGCATAAAGCAATCAATCCTCCGGGGCTTTCAAAAGCTGACTGGGAGATAATCTGTGAGCTATCCCGGATGATGGGTTATCCCATGCACTATGAACATCCTGCAGATATAATGAAAGAGATAGCATCCCTTACTCCTATTTACGGGGGGATCCTTTATTCCAGACTGGGAGAAAGGGGAATCCAGTGGCCCTGTCCGGATCCATCCCATCCAGGAACCCCTTACCTGCATAAGGATAAGTTTACAAGAGGAAAGGGTAAATTTCATTCCGTGACCTATAAACCACCAAAAGAATCCCCGGATAAGGATTATCCACTTATCTTAACCACAGGGAGGGTCCTCTTCCACTTCCACACAGGAACTATGACCCGCAAGGTAAAAGGGCTAAACATGATTTATCCGGAGGGAGTTATTGAGATCAATCCCAGGGATGCAGCTAATCTTAATCTTTCTGAGGGGGAAACGGTAAAGGTTGTATCCCGCAGGGGCAGTGTAAATGCCAAAGTTAAAATAACCGATAAATCTCCCCATGGAGTTGTTTTTATGAGTTTTCATTTTGCAGAATCTGCGGCTAATATTTTAACAAATGATGCCCTTGACCCTGTGGCCAAAATTCCCGAATACAAAGTAGCAGCAGTTAAAATAGAAAAAATCAGGGAATAATTATGACAGGAATAATTCTATCCGGAGGGAAAAGCAGGCGTATAGGTAAGGATAAAGCTTTTCTTAAAATTGGCGAAAAATATATTATACAGATGGTTGTAGAATCTTTAAAATCCGTGGTTGAGAAAATCATTGTAGTTACAGATAATCCTCATAGATATAAATTCTTAAGGGTTAAAATAGTAAAGGATATAATCCCCGGGAAGGGACCGCTGGGAGGAATTTATACGGGACTTTTTTATTCAAAAGATTATTATAATTTTATCTGTGGGTGTGATATGCCCTTTTTAAACCCTGACTTGGTTAAATTTATGAGATCCACAATAAAAGATAATGATGTAGTTGTTCCCGTAGTTGGTGGTTTTCTGGAACCCTTGCACAGTATCTATTCAAAAAGGTGTATTGGTGTTATAAGGCAACATTTGAGAAAGGGTGATTTGAAGATTAAAAATTTTTTCCCAGAGGTTAGATGCATATACCTTTCAGAAAGCACAATAAGAAGGTACGATCCTAATCTTCTTTCTTTTTTTAATCTTAACACTCCCAAGATGTTAGAGTTAACAAAAAATCTCCATGGCTAAAATTGAGGTTACCATTTTAGGAACAACAGCAGGGGTTCCAACTCGAGAAAGAGCCCACCCAGCCATATACCTTGTCTACAGAGGAGGAGAGGAGTTTTGTTATTTATTTGACTGTGGTGAGGGAACACAAAGGCAGATACTTTTCGCCAATTTAAATTTTATGAAAATAAATGAGATTTTTATAACCCACTGGCATGGAGATCATTATCTTGGTCTTCCAGGGCTGGTGGATACTATGGGGTTTGAAAATAGAAAAGAACCTCTAACCATATTTGCTCCAGATGTAAAAAGAGCAAAGGCCCTTTTAAACATCGGTTATTTCTCAAGAGAGTTTAAAATTATTCTGAAGGATGTTCCAGATAAGGGAAAATCCATAACACAGCTTGTAGATACGGATGATTTTAAAATTGTATCAACTCCTGTAGAGCACTTTGTTCCTGCGGTTGGGTATGCTTTTTTAGAGAAAGATAAGATCCTCATCGATAAGGAAAAAATAAGGCGACTTGGACTTCCGGATAAGGGAATAATTTATAGAGAAATTAAGGAAAAAGGGAGGGTAATCTTTAAAGGAAAGGAGATTAAACTCGAGAACATCTCTAAAGTTAGAAAGGGAAAGAAAGTAGTATACTCAGGTGATACCAGAATATGCGATAATCTAATTAAATTAGCTGAAAATGCCGATTTATTAATCCAGGATTGTACTTATTTTAACTTTGACGGTGAGTCATTTGAGGACTACGGACATGCCTCATTTGAAGATGTTTTAGGGATGATGAAAAAAATAAAAGTTAAAAAAATTATACTGACCCACATAAGTAGAAGGTACAAGGATAAAGAAAAATTAAAAAAAATGATAAAGATCTATCCAGATCTGGAAATAGCAGAAGATTTTATGAAGATCAGTGTTTAGTGAAGAGGAAAAAATGGGAATCCATTCTACCACCATCAAATTAGCAGATGCTGAAGGAAAATACAAATTAATCCTTGATAGCTCTCCGGATCTTATTGCCAAGGTAAGTGAGGAAGGAAAGTTTTTATATGCCAATTTTGCAATGGCTAAAAGTTTTGGTATTGAAAGGGAAAAACTTATAGGTAAGTCCTTTTTCGATGTTATGCCAGAGAAGCTGGCAGAAAAAAGATTACAGATAGGGAAAAAGGCAATTAAGGAGGGAAAACCCCAGATATTTGAAGATTCAAGAGATGACCGATACTTTCATAACATTTACTTTCCTATCCCGGGAGAAAGATCCTTTCAGGTTATTGCAAGGGATATAACTGAGAAGAAAAGGAGAGAAGAAATATACAGAATACTTGTAAATGGAACAGCTGGTGGCATCTATATATTCCAGGATGGAAGACTCATATTTGTAAATAAAGCTATGCAGGATTTATCAGGATATACAGAGAAAGAGCTTCTATCAATGAACTATCTTGATCTTATTCATCCGGATTACAGAAAAAAAGTAGAAGAGATGACCAATATGGCACTCAAGGGAGATATCTCAGGTATTCCATCAAGATTTGAATTTAAAGCTATAAGAAAGGATGGGAAACAGGTATGGATAGAGAATTTACCAACACTTGTTAGATATAAAGGGAAAAACGCAATTATTGGTAATATCAGGGACATTACTGAACAAAAGGAAGTGGAAAAGGAACTTATAAGAAGTCTGGAAAAATACAAAACTCTTGTGGAAACTATCCAGGAAGGTTTTGCAGTTGTTGACTTTGATGAAAAAATTATTTTTGCAAATAAGGCGGCCTGCAAAATCTCAGGTTACTCCAAAGATGAACTTGTGGGAATGAATCTTAAACAACTTGTCCCTGAGGAGGATTTTAAAAGGATCTTAGAGGAAACCGAAAATAGAAAAAGAGGCAAAACAAGTGAATATGAGGTAAAAATACGAAGAAAAGATGGAAAGATAATTGATTTAGCTCTTTTGGCAACACCCTGGAGAAATAAAAATGGAAAAATTGTTGGAACTATAGGACTATTTCAGGACATAACTGAGCGAAAACAAACAGAACAGAAGATTAAAAAGCTTTTCATCATGTACAGAGAACTCGGGAAAGCTGTAAGTGAGTCCAAGAACTTAAAGGAACTATCTGTTAAAATCTTAACAGCTTTAAATAACATAATAAAATACGATCTTGCAAACTTACTGGTTTACAGGCCAGATGATAACAGCCTTGTTATATCCGGACAAATAGGTTATCCAAAGGATCTACTGAAAAAAACTATTAAAAAGCAGAAGGTTAAAGAAGGATCTGTGGGAGTAGCATCCTTTTGTGCTATTAAAAAAGAGCCTTTATATATTGAAAATATGAAAAGACACCAATTGACAAAATACGCCCTGGATCTTTGTGAAAAATACAATTTAAGCAAGATTTATTCGGTTCCCTTAATAAGTAAAAACAAATTAGAGGGTGTACTTCAAATCGTTGTAAGATCAGGAAAAGATATATCACCCCAGGATAGAGAACTAATTAACTCCCTGTCAGAGGAAATAGCAGCTGGTATTGCTAAAATCAGACTTGAAGAGGAGCTTCGAGAACTTATCCGGAAAGATTACCTAACAGATCTTTATAATTACCGATACCTCCAGGAAAAACTGAAAGAACAAAAAATGAGAAGCGAAAGATACAGGGAGGTTTACTCTGTACTGTATCTTGATATAGATAACTTTAAATGCTGTAATGATACCTATGGTCATCCTGAAGGAGATAAAATTTTACAGATAATTGGCAAAATCTTAAAGAAAAACTTACGCAAAACAGATTCTGCCTACAGATACGGAGGAGATGAATTTGTAATTTTACTCCCCCATACTCCCAAGAGCCAGGCAAAAAATGTAGCTGAGAGAATATCCCAGGAGATCTATTTAAAACTCTATAAAAAATACAAGATCACGGTAAGTATTGGAATAACCGACTCAAAAAATAATGAGGATGTTATCGGGGTAGCTGATAAAGCAATGTATGAGGCAAAGAGAGAAAATAAAAAGATAAAAGTAGAATAGTGACTCTTTTTAAAGTTTTATACATTAAAATCAATAAAAATTGTTGAGAGTTCAGAGTTACTATCTCCTCAGGCAAGGCCATCTAACATCTCAGTAAGAGCAGCTCCAGCAGGAACCATAGGATAGACATTTTCCTCAGGTTCAACTCTAAAATCAATTACTACAGGGCCTGGAGTAGAAAGAGCTTCTTTCAGAGCAGGTTCCACCTGTTCACATTTTTCAACCCTTATCCCCTTTACCCCATAGGACCTTGCAATACTCACAAAGTCAGGACTTCCGGAAAGCTCCACCTGTGAGTAACGTCTGTTGTAAAAAAGCTCCTGCCACTGGCGAACCATCCCAAGATAGCCGTTATTTAAGATGGCAACTTTAACAGGTATGTTGTACCTTGCAACAGTTGCAAGTTCCTGAATATTCATCTGAAAACTGCCATCCCCTGCTATATCAAAAACAACCTCATCTGGCCTGCCAAGTTGAGCTCCAATTGAGGCAGGAAAACCGTAACCCATGGTTCCAAGCCCCCCAGAGGAGATGAAACTGCGGGGGCGAGTATAGCGGTAAAACTGAGCTGCCCACATCTGATTCTGTCCAACCTCTGTAGCAATTATAGCCTTACCTTTTGTAAGTTCATAGATTTTTTCCACAACAAACTGAGGCTTTAGTTTGCCGTCATTGTTGTATTTTAAAGGGTATTTTTCTTTCCATCTGGCAATTTTTCGATGCCAGGCTTCCCTTTTTTTACCCTTTGTAAGAGCATTGATCCTGGGAAGTATCTCCTTGGCATCCCCCACTATAGGAATATCTACCCTCACACTTTTACTTATAGCTGTTGGATCAATATCAATATGAATGATCTTTGCCCGAGGAGCAAACTCAGACACATCTCCGGTTACTCTATCATCAAATCTTGCTCCAACGGCAATTATTAAATCGGCCTCGGTAATTGCATAGTTTGCATAACGTGTTCCATGCATTCCTAACATCTTAAGAGAGAGAGGATCATCCTCGGGAAATGCACCAAGACCCATAAGAGTAGTTGTAACTGGAATATTATTATGGTGGGCAAACTCGTAAAGCTCCTTAGATGCTCCAGAGGAAATTATCCCTCCTCCAGCATAGATAACAGGCGACTCGGATTTATCTATAATATTAGCCGCCAGTTTAATTTGCTTAGGATTCCCCTCGTAATGAGGACGATAACTTCTTATACTAATTTCCTTTGGATATACTGCATCGGTTTTGGAATTTTGAATATCCTTTGGCAGATCCACAAGGACAGGTCCAGGACGACCGGTACTTGCTATATAAAAAGCTTCCTTTAAGATGCGGGGAAGTTCATCAATATCTTTAACCAGGTAGTTATGTTTGGTAATTGAATAAGTTATTCCCGTTATATTAGCTTCCTGAAAAGAATCATTCCCTATCATAGAAGTTGGAACCTGCCCGGTAAAAGCAACCAGAGGAACAGAATCCATATAAGCGGTTGCAAGGCCGGTAACAAGATTGGTGGCTCCTGGTCCGGAAGTTGCAAGACACACCCCTACTTTTCCTGTAGCCCTTGCATATCCATCAGCAGCATGAGCAGCTGCCTGTTCATGTCTTGTTAAAATATGGCGAATTTGAGGAGTATCATATAAAACATCATAAATGGGAATTACCGCCCCACCAGGATATCCAAATATAACCTTAATCCCTTCCTTAATTAAAGCCTCAACTACTATTTCAGCACCTGTTCTTTTTTTCACCTTTTATCCCTCCACATCTACTTATTTCTCCCGCAACAGTATTTGTATTTCTTGCCACTTCCACAGGGGCAGGGATCATTCCGTCCAACTTTAACCTTAAACTTTGCCTTTCCCTTGGGGGATTTTTTTCTCTTGGAATGAACATTTTCAGTGATACTATTTCCTCCACCTACCCCTACCATAGCTGGTTTAAACACTCTCTCATTTTGTTTATCTTGAACCTTCCGTATAGAGGGCTTTATTGAAACCTGAACTTTAAATACAAGTTCTGCTACCTCTTCTTTTATCCTCTCGGTAAGATCCTCAAACATCTGATAGGCTTCTCTTTTATACTCAACCAAAGGATCCCTTTGCCCGTAACCCCTCAAGCCTATTCCCTCCTTAAGAGAGTCCATGGCGTAAAGATGATCTTTCCAGCGAGAATCAATGGTATGCAGTAAAATCATCCTTTCAAGTTCCCTCATCAAAGGCTCGGTTAACTCCTTTTCCCTTTCCCTATAAGTTTCTCTCACCACCTCAAGAATCTTATCCTTTATCTCTTCTCTATCGTAGATTCCCTTAAGGTCATCACCAAAAATCCTTGCTGTAAAAACATTCCTGATTTTTTTAGCAAGACCAGCTACATCCCATTCCTCGGGTCTAATTTTCTCATCTGTATAAGTCAAAACTATGGAATTAACTGTATCCTCTATCATATTCCATATTTCTTCTTTAAGAACCTTATTTTCTAAAACTTTATTCCTCTCCCTGTAGATTATCTCTCGCTGCTGATTCATCACATCATCATACTCAAGTAGCTGTTTTCTTATCTCAAAATTCCTCCTTTCAACTCTCTGCTGTGCTCTCTCTAAAGCTTTTGTAATCCAGGGATGCTCTATGGGTTGATCTTCGGGGATTTTTAATCTCTCCATAACCGAGGCAATTCTCTCCGATCCAAATATACGCATTAGCTCATCCTCAAGACTTACATAAAACTGAGCTGTCCCTGGAGCTCCCTGACGTCCAGCTCTTCCTCTCAACTGATTATCTATTCTACGTGATTCATGCCGTTCTGTTCCTATAACATAAAGACCTCCCAGCTCAGCCACACCTTCTCCCAGTTTTATATCTGTACCCCTTCCTGCCATATTGGTGGCTATAGTTACTGCCCTTTTCTGTCCTGCCTGAGCTATTATTTGAGCTTCTTTCTCGTGGTACTTTGCATTAAGAACTGTATGGGGGATTCCCCTTTCCCTTAACATCCTGGATAGCTTTTCTGATTTTTCCACTGATCTTGTTCCAACAAGAACCGGACGTTCTTTTTTGTAAAGTTCCTCAACTTTATCAATTACAGCCTTAAATTTAGCTCTTTCAGTTTGATAGATCTTGTCTTCCAGCTCTTCCCTTCTGCAAGGTTTATGAGTAGGAATAACAACTACCTCAAGGTTATATATTTTCATAAATTCCTCAGCCTCAGTAGCTGCTGTTCCAGTCATTCCAGAGAGTTTATTGTACATTCTGAAGTAATTTTGCAGTGTAATAGTTGCAAGGGTTTGATTCTCATTTCTTATTCTTACCCCCTCTTTTGCCTCTACCGCCTGATGAAGACCATCACTCCAGCGTCTACCAGGCATTAACCTACCGGTAAACTCATCTATAATAACCACCTCTCCATCTTTTACCAGATAATCCCTGTCTCTCTGGTAAAGCTCATGTGCACGTATAGCTTGATTTATATGATGCACAAGTTGCATTCTTGGATCCTGATAAAGATTATCTACACCCAGAAGCTTCTCGGCTTTTTTCACACCCTCCTCGGTTAATGCTACAGTATGATCCTTTTCATCTACCTCATAGTCCACTCCTCGCCTTAATCTACGAACCAGCCTGTCAATATGGTAGTAAAGCTCTGTAGATTCCTCTGCAGGTCCAGAGATAATAAGAGGAGTTCGAGCCTCATCAATAAGAATACTGTCAATCTCATCTACTATTGCGTAGTTAAATCCTCGCTGTACCTGCTCCTCCTTGCTGGTTGCCATATTATCCCTTAAATAGTCAAAACCAAACTCATTATTGGTTCCATAGGTAATATCGCACTGATAAGCTTTTCTACGTTCAGCAGGGCCCATTCCATTTTGAATAACACCAACAGATAAACCAAGAAACTCATAAACAGGTCCCATCCATTCCTTATCCCGTCGGGCAAGATAATCATTAACTGTAACAACATGAACACCTTTTCCATCGAGAGCATTAAGATAAGCTGCCAGAGTAGCAACAAGGGTTTTTCCCTCTCCATTAGCCATCTCAGCAATAGCTCCCTGATGCAAAACTATCCCGCCAATTAACTGGACATCGTGGTGACGAAGACCAATGGTTCTTTTTGCTGCCTCTCTTACCACTGCAAAAGCTTCAGGAAGAATATCATCCAGGCTCTCGCCATCTTCAATCCTGCTTTTAAACTCATCGGTTTTTAGCTTAAGGGCTTTATCTGATAGTCTGGAAATTTTTTTCTCCAAGGAATTTATCCTGTTAACAAGAGGCATGAGTTTCTTAATATTTCTTTCCTGTTTTGTTCCAAAAATTTTGGCAAGCATATTGCCTATCATAGTAAAATCCTCCTTTTCATTCGAAGATAATTATACCACGTTTAAACTTAGAGGCAAGGTATCTCAAAGATTAAATAAAATTAAACTGCAACTCCTTCAAGTCTCAAGAGCCTTCTTTTAATCTCAACACCTGCTGAGAACCCACCAATTTTCCCATCCGAGCGGATAACTCTATGGCAGGGAATAATGATTGGAAAAGGGTTAATACTTAAAATACGGCCCACTGCACGGTAACCCTTGCTTTTTACACTCCGGGCAACCCACCTGTAGCTTCTAACTTGCCCGTATGGGATTTTTCTAACTGCAAAAAGAACTTTTCTTGCCTTTTGTGAAAGATCAAGTTGAAGAGGGTAATTTAGAAAATCGATCCTTTTTCCAGAAAGATACATGGCAAGATCTTTTTTGATACTTGTAGCTAAATTGCCAATTTCTCTGTGCTCTTTTTTCATATCGGAAAAAAGGGGGCCTTTCAAAGATCTGAGTCTTGAAATTACCTCCTGCTCATTTTTCCCGAGTACCACTCTTTCCAACCTGTCTTTTTGAACAATAACCCCTACCCATATTCCTTTACCTTCCAGGATAAAAACAAAAGAATCCAAATTATCTCTCCCCTTTTTCTAAAGGCAGTTTATTTACCCACTCCTTTATCAGTTTTGCCTTTTTCTTTCCTATTCCAGGAATCTGTATTAGATCCTGTATACTCGCATCTTTTATCCTGTTTAAAGATTTAAAGTGGCTTAAAAGGAGTTTTTTCGTTACCTCACCCACTCCTGGGATTTCCTCTATCCAGGATTTTTTGACTTTCTTTTCTCTTTTTTTACGATGATAAGTTAAGGCAAAACGATGAGCCTCATCTCTTACCCACTGCAAAAGCTTAAGAGCGGATGAGTCAAATGGAAGCTCAATTGGATCGCTTCTATCTGGAGTGTAAATCTGTTCAAATTCCTTGGCAAGTCCAATCATAGGAATATGGTGCAAATTCAACTCCTTTAATGCCCTGAAGCAAACCCCAACCTGTCCTTTTCCTCCATCAACCAAGATAAGCTGGGGAAGCTCTTTTTTCTCCTCCAGAACTCTTTTGTATCGGCGAGAAATTATCTCCTTTAACATGGCAAAATCATCAATTCCATTAACGCTTTTGATCTTGAATTTTCTGTATTCTGATTTTTTAGGTTTGCCATCCTCAAAAACAACAAGAGAGCCAACAGCCTCAGATCCTGCAATGTTGGATATATCAAACCCCTCTATTCTAAAGGGAAGTTGAGGGAGATCAAGGTAATTTTTAAGTTCCAGAAGAGGTTGCTCTTTCTTTTCGGGTTGATTTTGCTCCAAAATTAACGCCGCATTTTCACTTGCAAGTTTTAAAAGTTTTGCCTTATCACCCCTTTTTGGAACTACAAATTCTACCTTTTTACCTGTCTTGTGAAAAAACCAGGAAACTATCTCTTCTTTTTCCTCCACCTCCTCTGGAACTATTATTTGTGAGGGAATAAAGGAAGCTGTTGCATAGTACTGTTTAACAAAATAGGAAAGGATATTCCCCTGCCTCTCTTCCACATCTATATTTAACAGGAAATGATTTTTATCTATAACCTTTCCCTCTCTTATAATAAAAACAAGAGCGCAGGCCTGTCTTCCTTTTTGGGCAACTGCAATAAGATCAATATCCTCGCCGGGGAAAGAGGTAACCCTTTGTGTCTGACTCATCTTCTCTATAGCTAAAATTGCATCTCTTATCTTTGCGGCTCTTTCAAATTCCTGTTCCTTTGAGGCTTTCAACATCTGCTCTTTTAAACTGGAAACAAGGGTTTTGTAATGCCCCTGGAGAAAAAGAGAAACACCCTTAACAAGAGAGGAATATTCATCCTTTGTTATTCTTCCAACGCAGGGTGCGCTACACTCACCAATATAAAAGTTAAGACAGGGAGAAAGACGGTTTTTAAATTTATCCTTACATCTTCTAAGAGGAAAAAGACGGTGAATTAACCTTAGAGTTTTCTTTGCAGCTTTGACATTTGTATAAGGACCAAAATACTGACATCCATCTCTTTTAGGATTTCGTGTAAGAAAAACTCGGGGGAAATCCTCATTGGTTGATATTTTTATATAGGGATAGGACTTATCATCTCGAAATCTTATGTTGTATCTTGGATGATGGTGTTTTATGAGGTTAGATTCAAGAAGAAAGGCTTCAGCTTCGGACTCGGTTACAATCCATTCCAGATCCTGTATTCTGGAAACAAGAGAACCTATTCTGGGAGAAAATACCCCTCTTTGAAAGTAGGATCTGACCCTCTTTCTAAGAGAGATGGCCTTTCCTACGTAAATGATTTTACCTTTCTTATTTTTAAAAAGATAAACCCCCGGCTTATCCGGTAAAAGCTTTAGTTTCTCCCTTAAATCCAAGGCTATTTGACCTTTTTATTTAAAAACTCCTTTAACTTATGTAAGGATTCATCAACTTTCTTAAAATCAAACTCAATTATATCAAATTTAAATCTTTTTTCCAGTTCTCTAACCCAGATACCCCTACCCTTAACCAGTCTATCGCCCCTGTGGACCATACCTGTTGAACAGCAGGGAGAACGGGCTATGGAAACTAAAATTAAATCTTTATCCTCTATTATCTGCCGCACTTTTTTCTCAAGATCATCTGCAAGATTCGACACAAAGTCTTTAAATCCCGGAATACTCTCCCACACATCCTGTGTTTTTTTCTCCCTTAAGCCAAGAAAAAAATACTCGGGACAGGGAAGTTGGTATATAAAAACGGGGTATTTACTTAAAAGCTCCAGCAACCTTCCGGTTACACCAGGGGTAAAAGAACCCCCAGCCCTTACCAGTTGATTCAGCAAACAATGGGATAGAAAGACTAACATTTTACCAATGCTTGATTTTAACTTTTAGAAAGGTTAAAATAACATCACCGTATTTTCTCTGTTCAATTAGATAAATCTCCTCTCGTTTAAGATTAAACTTTTCCTTTGGAGAGTGCTGAACAATTACCTCCCCTTTAAAATTATTCGATCTCTGGATAATATCAAGTGTTTTATCCTGCAGTCCTTTAAAATAGGGAGGTCCAACAAAGATAAAATCAAAATCACCCTCTTTTAAAAGAAGGGGAAGAATATGCAAAACATCCTGCTGATAAACCTTTGCTTTTGAGTAAACACCACAGTGGATCAAATTATCTTTTATAATTCTCACACATTCAGGATCTATTTCAACAAATATAACTTCCCCTGCGCCTCTGGAAATAGCCTCTATTCCTACCGCACCTGAACCAGCGTAAAGATCCAGAAATTTTTTCCCCTTTACTGCCTCTCCCAGAACATCAAACAAAGACTTTCTTATTCGAGATAAAAGTGGCCTTGTAGATAGACCTCTTTTAGTTTTTATCCTCTTTCCCTTTAAGATACCGGAGGTAACCTTCAACTTTCTACTACAGCTGAAAAATCCTTAAAGTCCTTTTGGGTGTACATAACAAAAATAATCTCTTTTATCTGGGAGGAAGGGTTATCCTTAAGGTAGTTTTTTATCTCTCGAAGCATAATTTTTGCTGCCTCACTAACTGGAAATCCTCCCACTCCACATCCAAGAGCCGGAAAAGCTATCTGTTTAATTTTTTTCTCATCGGCTCTTTTTAAAGTATTTCGAGTGGCAGCTGCTATTTTGTCCGAATCTGTTTTAAAATCCATACCCATAGTGGAGGCGTGAATAACGTATTTAGCTGGAAGATTTCCCCCTGAGGTAACAACAGCCTCACCTATCTCAACCGGTCCTTGAGCTACAGCTTCATCCTCTATAATTTTTCCTCCCTTTCTTTTAATAGCTCCAGCAACACCTCCACCCATTATGAAGTGGTTATTTGCAGCATTTACAATAGCCTCCACATTTTGTTCGGTTATATCCCCTTTTATAACTTTAATATTTACACCATCAATCTGCATCTTACCACCTCTAATTTAGAATTTAAAATACATCACCCATTCCAAAGTAAATCCGTGGCTCACCACTCTCACCAATTCCATAATCAAGGCGAATAATCCCAACAGGAGAGGTTATCCTCATACCAAATCCAAATCCATTTTTATAATCCTGATGAGTAAAGCTGTACTGAATATCGGCTGTATCGAAAAAGATGTAGCTAAGAAGCCCCTGGGTAAGTGGAACTCTCAGCTCCACTGTTCCAAGTAAAACTCTGGGACTTTTAAACTCGTTTTGCTGATACCCTCTTAAGGTATCCTGACCACCTGTATAGAACTCCTCATCAAAGGGCAGATTTTCTCCCCACTTTCCTCTTAACCTTAAGGCCAGAATAGGTGCTCTCCAGAATTTACCTGATCTTGAGTATTTTCTTAAATCAAGAAAATATTTGGTAAAATTAACATTACCTCCCAGAAAGCCACCACTTTTCTCAAATGATACCAGCCCATAAAATCCACTATAAGAGTTAAAAGCTTCATCTCTTACACGAGAGTCCCATACAATAGCTGGTTTTAAACTCTGGTAGGAACTTTCCCCTTCTTTTAAATCAGAAGGTAAAGGTATATTCTCAAGAGAACTTATCCTTGTTTTTTGACTATTTAAAGTTAAATAAAAGGTGAAATTGCTAAACCATGGACGCCCCAGACTTATATCTACACCTGAACTTCTTTTAATATAACCTTCTGTATCATAAAATTTGTATTCTCTGTTGTAAACATCAAGCTCCAATCTCGTTGGAGTATCCTGCCACCATCTATCAATATAGCTTAGCTGGTAATTATCTCTTTTTCTTCCAAACTCCCAATCTAAACTCAACATTTTCCCCTCTCCCCAGAGATTATCCTTGGAAAACTGGATAAATCCTTCAACACCTGAGGCAGAACTATAACTTGCACCAAAGAGAAGTTTTCCCGTTTTTTCCTTTTCCTTAACCTTTATTAAAAGATCCAGCACTGAAGGGTCGGAGGTATAAAGGGGCTCCATTTCTACTTTTTCAAAAAAACCAAGATTATACAACCTTCTCCAGCTCTCCCTTATCTTATCGGTGCTAAAAATATCCCCTTTATGCAAAAGAAGGGTATGTTTAAAAACTCTCCACTTTGTAGATTTATTCCCCTCCAGTTTTATCTTTCCAAGATGAACCTGTATTTTCTCCTGAATAAAAATTTCAATATCTACAAGAGCAGCTTTCCTGTTAAATTTAAGATTATCCCTAACAACGGTATAAAGATACCCCTTATCACCATACATATTTTGAATTCTTTGAATGCTTTTTCTAAGCTTTCTGATATTAAAAACCTCTCCTTCTTTTGGTCTTATCTGATCCTTTATCTGCTTTTCAGAGAAGATATGATTACCCTCTAAATTTATCCTCTCTACCTTAAACCTTTTCCCTTCTTCTACTTTGAGAAATACCCTTACCCATCTTACCCTGTATTTTTTAAAAAACTTAAGTCCGGAAGAATAAATATTTACAAAATAAAAGCCCTGTTCACGGTATTTTTCTCTTAGTTTTTTAATATCCTTTTTTAAAGTTTCCGGATCAAAGTATCTTTTAAATCTTGTCTGCATAAAAGAACGTAGCTTTTGATCTGAAAAGAATCGATTACCTGATATCTCAACCTCCATTACCCTTGCTCTTTGTCCTCTTTTTATATTAAAAACCGCAACAAAGCTTTTTTCCTCAGAAGATGGAGAGGAGAAATCTACCCTTGCATCAACATAGCCGTTATCTTTAAAATAACTTAAAATCTTCTCTTTACTTTCCTGGGCTTTCTTATAATTCCAGGGCTCCCCGATTTTTAAGCTAACGAGTTTTTTTAGCTTTTTTACCTCCCTTCCCTCAACTCCAACAAGTTTTATTTTTTCCACTAAAGGGTACTCACCTACCTCGTAGATAAGAATAATTCCCTTTGGCGTTTCCTCTTTAAGCGCCCTTATTTTGTAAAAATATCCCATATCGTAAATTGCTCTCATATCCTGTACTATTTTATCTTTGGAGAGGATCTGGCCGGGTTTGGAGGTAATTACTTTAAGAATATCGTCTTTTTTTATATAATGGGATCCCTGGATTTTTATCTGGGTTATATAAACTGGCTCAAAGGAAAACACACAAGCTGGCAGTCCAATAGTAAAAAAAATAAGAAAAACTAAACCCGCAAATCTTACCTTAATAAAACCCCCCTCCTTTTTGGAGGGGGGATAAATACTCAGGTTCCTCATTTTATACAAAAAAATCAGCTACTGCCTACTTTAGCCTTGGTCTCTTTTTTCTTGGTAAAAACCATTCTCCCATTTTCAACTGTAACAATAACTGTATCTCCTTCTTTAAATTTTCCCTGCAAAATCTCCTCTGAAAGTGGGTTCTCGATTAATCTCTGGATAGCTCTTCTCAAGGGGCGAGCACCAAAATCAGGATCATAACCCTCCTTGGCTATTAAATCCCTTGCTTCGGGGGTAACCTCGAGTTTTATGTCCTTTTCCTTAAGAAGTTTTTTCTCCTCATCAAGTATGAGATCAACTATTTTCTTTATCTCTTCCTGAGAGAGAGCATGAAAAACTATTATCTCATCAAGTCTGTTTAAAAATTCTGGCCTGAAGTGATGTTTTAATTCAGATAGTACACGGCTTTTCATTTCCTCGTAACTCATCCCACCACCCTCACCCGATCTGAACCCCAGACTGGAATCACTCCTTATCTGTTCTGCACCTAAATTAGAAGTCATAATTAAAACGGTATTTCGGAAATCAACAGTATGACCTAAATTATCAGATAACCTTCCATCTTCCATAATCTGCAACAGAATGTTGAAAACATCAGGATGGGCCTTTTCAATTTCATCCAGAAGAACAACCGAATAAGGTCTTCTTCTTACCTTCTCGGTTAACTCACCACCCTCCTCATAACCAACATACCCGGGAGGAGCTCCGGTAAGGCGGGAAACGGTAAATTTTTCCATATACTCTGACATATCAAGGCGAATCATAGCATCCTCATCACCAAAGAGAAATTCAGCCAAACTTCTTGCCAATTCCGTCTTTCCAACACCTGTTGGGCCGAGGAACATAAAACAGCCTATAGGACGCCTGATATTTTTAACTCCAGCCTGTGCCCGGCGTATTGACTGACATACCGCTTTTATTGCCTCATCCTGACCAACCATCCTCTTGTGGATAGCCTCTTCCATCCTCAAAAGTCTCTTGGACTCCTCTTCTGTTAAATCACGGATTGGAATATTTGTCCAGCTGGAGACAATATAGGCTATATCCTTCTCAGTTACCACCTCTTCTTCGGCTTTTTTACCTCTTTCTGTCTCCCATTGGGTCTTCTCCTCCATAAGGATACGCCGCAGATTTTTCTCTCTATCACGCAGCTTCGCAGCCTTCTCAAACTCCTGTGCCCTTATAGCTGCCTCCTTTTCTTTTCTCACCTGTTCCAGCTCAGCCTCTACACTCTTTAGCTTTTTTGGCCTCACACTACTTTGCAGTCTTACCCTGGCTGCAGCCTCATCCATAACATCAATGGCCTTATCGGGAAGGAAACGGCCCTGAATATACCTATGGGACAGCTTAGCTGCTGCCACCAGAGCCTCATCAGTTATTTTTACCCGATGGAAAGCCTCATACCTGTCCCTTAAACCCTTTAATATCTCAATAGTCTGGGAGACAGTTGGCTCATTCACCATTACCGTTTGAAACCTTCTCTCAAGAGCCTCATCTCTTTCAATATACTTCCTGTACTCATCAAATGTGGTAGCCCCTATACACTGTAACTCACCCCTGGCAAGAGCTGGTTTCAAAATATTGGATGCATCTATAGCTCCCTCTGCAGCTCCTGCTCCCACAAGAGTATGGATCTCATCAATAAAGAGAATTATATTTTTAGCCTTCCTTATCTCGTTTAAAATTCTCTCCATTCGCTTTTCGAACTCACCCCTGTACTTAGTCCCTGCTACAACTGATCCCAATTCAATTGTCACAAGTCTTTTATTTAACAGAGGCTCGGGAAGAGAACCTTCAACTATTCTCTGAGCAATTCCTTCGGCAATAGCTGTTTTTCCAACTCCTGCTTCTCCTATAAGAACAGGGTTATTTTTTGTTCTTCGAGACAAAATCTGAATAACTCTTTCAATCTCCCTCTCTCTACCTATAACCGGATCCAATTCCCCGTTACGGGCAAGTTCAGTAAGATCTCTACCGTATCTATCAAGTGTTGGGGTATTTGTTGGTTGAGGGGTTTTCTCTACTGATATTTTCTCACCTAGAAGATCAACCACCTCTTCTCGAACCTTTTCAAGGTCCGCACCCAGATTGGTCAGTATCTGGGCAGCAACTCCCTCTCCTTCCCTTATCAATCCAAGAAGAAGGTGCTCGGTACCTATATAGTTATGACCTAAATTTCGAGCCTCAGTTACTGCTAATTCAAGAACTTTCTTTGCTCGAGGAGTAAAGGGAATTTGTCCCAGAAACAAAGATCCTCCGCCCTTTCCCACAGCTTTTTCTACTTCCTGTCGAACCTGTTCCAGATCTATTCCTAAATTCTGAAGAGCCAGAGCAGCAACTCCCTCTCCTTCCCTTATCAATCCAAGAAGAAGGTGCTCGGTACCTA
>JAGGTG010000111.1 GCA_021163905.1 Candidatus Aerophobota bacterium | reverse complement strand
GGGGGAAATGCGAAGCATTGCCCCCTCAATTAGCTTGATTCTATAGGAAAGTATTAGACTTTTCCTTATTTAAGGGGGAGCAGCGCAAGCGTTGAGGGGGAAATGCGAAGCATTGCCCCCTCAATTAGCTTGACTACTTTTTGCAGTTAAGTTACAATGAAACAACTCTAATTTGAAAGAGAGGTTGGTCATGCAGCTCATGCGAGAAAAAGGACTGATGATAAAGGGGAAAGTGATAAAGGGGAAACCCATGAAGGAGTTAACATCCCTGAAGATCGGGGGGTTAGCGGATTTATTTGTTATCCCGGAGGATTCTGATGATCTTCGGGTGGTACTTGATTTTTGTGCTCGAAATAAGACTCCCTTTTTACTTATAGGTAATGGTAGCAAGCTTCTTGTTCGGGATGAAGGATTTAGAGGAGTGGTAATAAAGTTAGGGAATGGTTTCAGGAAAATACAGGAATATGAAGAGGGGGTCATCGTCGGAGCAGGGGTTGATCTACCCACACTTATTAACCTGACAGCTGAGAGGGGGCTTTCTGGTTTGGAATCCCTTGCCGGTATTCCGGGAACAGTTGGTGGAGCTGTTGTTAGAAATGCCAGTGCCTTTGGAGAGGCTTTATCCGAGAGAATTGTATGGGTTAAAGTTATGGATACAAATAACAGTGGTTTTATCCTTAAACGAGAGGAGATAAATTTTGGATATAGAAGCAGCTTATTTTTAGAGAATAAAAACCTTGTTTTAACCGAGGTAAAGCTTCGGCTCTTTCCCGATAAGAAAGAGAAAATAATCTTAAGGGTTAATGAAGCTACCAGGAAAAAGATGCAAACCCAGCCTCTTTCCTATCCTTCAGCTGGATGCATATTTAAAAATCCCCCTTACTATTCAGCTGGTTATCTTATTCAAAATACAGGATGTCTTGGGATGAGAGTGGGTGATGCACAGGTTTCCTTTCAACATGGAAATTTTATAATTAATAAAGGAAGGGCTAAAGCCAGTGACATAATCCAGTTAATAGAGAGGATAAAAAAAAGAGTGAAGGAAAAATTCAATATAACTTTAGAACCAGAAGTAGAGATAATTTAATAGAATATATGAGCTTGAGAGTTTGCGTACTTAAAGGAGGAAGTTCTGCAGAAAGGGAAATTTCACTTAGAAGTGGTGAGGTTATAGAGGAAGCTCTGCAGAAATTGGGATATTCTACCTTCAGTATAGATCCGGAAAGACCGGAGAGGATATGCCTTCTTTTAAAGAATAAGGTTGATGTTGTGTTTATTGCCCTTCATGGTCCAGGGGGAGAAGATGGGACAGTACAGGGAGTGCTTGAGATCTTTGATGTGCCTTATACAGGTTCCGGTGTTCTGGCGAGTGCACTTGCCATGGATAAAAAAAGTGCAAGGAGGATATGGAAAGCTGAAGGGTTGAAACAGCCCGTTTACCAGATTGTGGAGAGGAATTCTCTATCTAACATAAAATTGGAAATTTCGCCACCTTTAATAGTGAAACCTGGACGTAGTGGATCTACATTAGGTGTTAACCTGGTAAGAGAAGAAAGAGAGCTGGAGGATGCACTAAAGGAAGCTTTTAGATACGACGGAGATTACATTATACTGGAGGAGTATATAGAGGGAAAAGAACTGACGGTAGGAATTATCGATGATCCTGAGCCAATAGCTCTTCCTGTTATTGAAATTGTCCCTGAAGGAGTTATTTACGATTATAAGACAAAATACACGGAGGGAAAATGTAAATACAAAATCCCTGCTGCTTTGCCACAGGCAGAGTATAAAAAGGTCCAGGAGATAGCACTTAGAGCTTATAAAAGTCTGGGATGCAGGGATTTTGGCCGGGTAGATATGATCTGGAGAGAAGAAGAGGTATATTTGCTGGAGGTAAATACAATACCGGGGATGACAAGGATGAGTTTGCTTCCTCGAGCCGCAAAGGCTAAGGGAATTGAGTTTCACCATCTGGTAGATAAAATAGTTAAACAGGCTTTGAGGAGAAAGCAAAATTGAGATGGGAAGCCATAGAAAATATACACGCTCCTGGAGGTATCAGACAAGAAGAAAGAGGAAAGGTACTTTTTTTGTTTTATTTGCCATTATACTGTCGCTTATTATCTTTACTGTAAGATTTATAATTGTTCTTCCTTATTTCTATATCAGAGATGTCCGCATAAGAGGACTAAAAAGATTATCACCCTCACAGCTGACTGCTAAGATTAATATTCCTCCCCATACCTCTATATTTACCTTAAATCTTGATAAAATATATAAAAGTATTGAATCTCAACCTATGGTGAAAAGAGTAATAATTAAGAAAAAGCTTCCCTCTACCCTGTTGATAGATGTTGAGGAAAGGCTGCCATATGCTTATATAAAAATCAAGGAAAAATTCTGGGAAATAGATAAAGAAGGGATTATCCTGAGGGCAGCAGAAGGAAGTTTAAAAGATCTTCCGCTAATTGAAGGTATTGATCCTGTAAAAGATAGAAAGAAACTCTTGAACATTTTAAATATTTTAAAATTATGTGAACTTTTAAATATAAAAGTTGATAGAATAGTAGTTGAAAAGAAAGATAAAGGGATTGTTGCCTATGCAGGGAATACTCAAATTATTATTGGTAAGGCCAACTACTACAGGTATCTTTTTTATGTTCCTGAGATTATCAAAGATGCTAAAAAAAGAAAAGAAAGGTTAATTTACATAGATCTTCGTTTTAACGGACAGATTGTTGTACTCCCTAAAAAGATAAAATGAAATATAAAAAAAAGGATCTAATTGTAGGTTTGGATATTGGAACAAGTAAGATATGTGCAATAGTGGGGAAGGTAAAAGAAGGTAAACTGGATATTCTTGGAGCAGGTGTGGTTCAGTCCGAAGGAGTTATTAAGGGAGTAATAGTTAACATTGCGCAGGTTTCAGCCTGTATTAAGAAAGTGATAAGAATCGCTGAATTAGATGCTGGTAGAAGGATTGATAAATTGTGGGTGAGTATTGCAGGATCTCATATTGAGGGAAAGGATAATCAGGGTTTTGTTTTAATTACAGGGCAGGATCGGGTAATTACCATGAAAGATATCGAGGAGGCTCTAAGAAGAGCATCTTCTATTGTTCTTCCAGCAGGAAGAGAAATTATTCATATTCTTCCCCAGGATTATATAGTAGATGGACAAAATGGAATAAAAGATCCTGTTGGAATAAGAGGAGCACAGTTGCAGGCAAAAGTTCATCTTGTTACAGCCTCCTCCAGTTACTGTCAGAATATAGATGATAGTGTTAGAGATGCAGGTTACGAGGTTGAAGGACTGGTACTTCAGCCTCTTGCCTCCGGTGTATCTACACTTTTGCCCGAGGAGGAAGATCTGGGTGTAGCTCTTCTTGATATAGGAGGAGGAACTACCGATCTTGCCGTTTTTTTAAAAGAGGGTTTGAGATTTACCAGGATATTTGCCGTAGGAGGGGATCATTTAACAAACGATATTGCTGTGGGGCTTCATACAACAAGAGAAAATGCAGAAAAGATAAAGCTGGATTACGGAGTGGCCTCAGTTGATCTTATCGATCGAGATGAGTATCTGGAAGTGGAGGGAGTTGCCGGTAGGGGCAGGTATAAGGTCAAAAAATCAGTTGTTGCCCATATTATTCAGCTCAGAATAGAGGAATTATTTGAGCTTGTAGATCTGGAGCTGAGAAGTAGTGGATATAAGGGATTGATAACCTCTGGTGTGGTACTTACCGGAGGAAGTTCTCTGCTTCCTGGAATAGATAAAAAAGCGGAGGAAAAACTTAAATTACCTGTGAGGGTAGGCTATCCACGAATCAGCTCACCCAAGAAACTTTTAAGTCCAGTTTATGCAACTGGAATAGGTCTTTTGTTATTTGGACTTAAAAGAAGAGAAGAAATTGCTTCTAAGGAAAGGATCGGTGTAAAGATAAAGGAATGGTTAAAGGAATTCTTTTAAATACAAAATCATTGTTTTTGGGTCTTGATCTTGGCACATCCAGTCTGAAAGCTATTGTGGTTGATGAGAAGGGAAAAGTAAAAGCAGTTGCCAGGAGAGGATACTCTATTTACTCCCCTCAAACTGGATGGGCTGAACAGGATCCTGAGGAATGGTGGAGGGCAACCTTACAGGTTATTCAAGATTTAACTTCAACAGGTGTGGATTTTTCTTTAATTAAGGGTATAGGTTTATCCGGTCAAACTCATGGAATGGTAATTGTGGATAAGAATTTTCGACCTCTACGCAAAGCTATAATATGGCTGGATCAAAGAAGCTATTCTCAGATAAGAAGAATTGATAGGGAAAAACTTAACAGAATGACACAGATTACCGGTATCCCTCTTTCTCCTGGATTTATGGCTTCATCTATTCTCTGGATGAGGGATTCGGAACCACATCTTTTAGAAAAAGCTCGCTATTTCCTTCTTCCAAAGGATTACCTGAGGATTAAACTCACCCATCAGGCAGCCACTGATGTGAGTGATGCTGCTGGAACGTTTCTACTTGATACAAGGAAAAGATCCTGGTCAGAGCATATCCTTGGAGAAGTTGGAATTTCAAAAAATTTACTTCCCCCACTTTACGAATCAACTGAGATTACGGGAAGTATTGCTAAAGATGTATCTGAAAGAACCCATCTTCCCGAGGGAGTGCCTCTTTGTGCTGGAGGAGCAGATCAGGTGATGGGAGCGGTGGGAAATAAAATAGTAGAGGATGGTGATAGTGCCTGTATTGTAGGTACAGGAGGACAGCTTGTTAGCTGTATATCCCAACCTTTCGTGGGAGTAGATAAGGGTCTGCATACTATTCCACATGCGGTTAAAGAAAGGTGGATACTCATGGGAGCTATACTTTCAGCAGGTATTTCTTTAAGCTGGTTTATAAATAGAGTACTGCTGGACAAAGGTGTTTCTGGTGAGGACGAGGTTAACTGGGATTTGTTAATAGGAACTGTTCCATCTTACCCGGCAATTAAAAAAGGTCTTTTTTTTCTTCCTTATTTAAAAGGTGAAAGAACCCCTCATCTTGATCCTGGAGCAAGAGGTCTTTTTATTGGTCTTTGTCTTGATCACTCCAGGGGGGATCTTATAAGAGCAATTATGGAGGGTGTAGCTTTTGCATTTAGAGACTGTATGGAGATGATGAGGTTAATGGGGATATCTCCTGGTAAGATGATCTGCTCAGGAGGAGGGGGAAAGAACAAAATCTGGAGACAGATTTTATCTGATGTTCTGGGTGTATCGTTATACTCGGTTAATTCCAGGGAGCAATCTGCTTATGGAGCAGCTTTAACTGCTGCTGTTGCTACAGGGTTTTTTTCCTCTCTAAAGGAAGGATGCAATGAATGGATTGATATTTACCCCGACACATCCCCTTCAGCATTTTCTTCCCTGTATCAACAGGGATACAGGATCTACAGACAGTTTTATCCTTTACTCAAGGAAAAGTTTCATCTTTTATCGAAGATGGAAAAAGATTATGAGGCAGTAGAGTGAATTTTGTACAACGGGAAAAATATAAAATAAGGGGGAAAGATGATAATAGCTTTGATTGGAGATGATTTTATAAAAAATGAGTTAATGGAAAAAGCTATAAGAGAAAAACTGGGAAAAGATAAGACCCTGGACTTTAGATATGGTTTTGTTAATTGGCCAGATGAACCTTTTATTTCTGGAGAGGAGGTAAAAGAATACGTTGGCAGGGAGGATGATGTTTTAAAAGTAACAGCTGATGCTGAAATTGTAGTTACTCAACTTGCTCCTATTACCTACCGGGTTATTTCATCTTCTCCCAAACTTAAGATAATAGGTTGTTGCCGAGGAGGACCGGTAAATGTGAATATCAGGGCTGCAACGGAAAAGGGTATCCCGGTTATAAATACACCTGGTAGAAATGTAGTTGCTACTGCTGAGTTCACGGTAAGTATGATCCTTTGTTTGTTGAAAAGAATACTACCTGCTCATTTTAACCTTAAAGAAGGTGTGTGGAGAGGAGATTTTTACAAGTTTGAAAAATGCGGAGAGGAGATATTTGGGAAAAAAGTGGGTATTGTAGGATTTGGAAGGATCGGAAAAAAGGTGTGCAAAATTCTATTATCCTTAGGAGCCAGCGTTGTGGTATATGATCCTTATGTTAATGAGGAGGTTATAATAGAGGCTGGTGCCAGGCCAGTTGATTTAAAGACACTGCTGAAAGAATCTCAAATAGTAACTCTTCATGCCAGATTAACAGATGAAAATTATAAATTAATCGGGGAAAAAGAAATTTCTTTTATGCAACCAGGCTCTTACATTATAAATGTAGCACGAGGAGGACTTCTGGATTATGATGCTCTTTACAGTGCTTTAAAAAATGGTAAATTGGCAGGAGCTGCTCTTGATACTTACGATCCTGAACCACCTTCTCCTGATAGTCCTCTTTTAAAACTGGATAATGTAGTTTTAACTCCTCATATCGGTGGTTCCTCAAAGAAAACAGCTTTAAATGGTATTAACATGTTAGT
The DNA here is from genome assembly GCA_021163905.1 of Candidatus Aerophobota bacterium. Classification (GTDB taxonomy): domain Bacteria; phylum Aerophobota; class Aerophobia; order Aerophobales; family B3-G15; genus JAGGTG01. The sequence continues at coordinate 13,281 of JAGGTG010000111.1, read as the reverse complement.
TGAGGATATTTCAAGATACCTTCAAGGTGAAATTCCTGAAAATTGTGTTAATCCCGAGGTATTTGAAGGCAATAAAACTGGAAGATAGTATTGCTAATAATCACCCATCTCTCCCCAGTTTTTACCTATTTTTATATCCACCACAAGGGGGATGGATAGTTTCATTGCGCTCTCCATTTCTTCCTTGACTATTTTTCTGAGTTGATCCACTTTATCTTTTAATACCTCTAAGAGCAGCTCATCATGTAGCTGGAGGATTATCCAGCCTGGTAGGTTGTCTTTTTTTATCCTTCTTTGAAGATTTACCATGGCAAGTTTAATTAAATCCGCTGCGCTTCCCTGGATGGGAGAGTTTATTGCTATTCGCTCGGCTAATTTCCTTCTTTTTTTATTTCTGGAGTTAATCTCTAAAATATACCTTCTCCTTCCCATAATGGTTGTTACATAACCTTTTTTTCTTGCCTCTTCCAGTATTTTCTCTATATACAGTTTCACCCCAGGGTAGCGGTTAAAGTATCTTTCTATATATTCCTCAGCTTCTCCCTCAGAGATTCCAAGGTTCTGCGCAAGGCCAAAAGGACTTATACCATAGATAATTCCAAAGTTAACAACCTTTGCCTTTCTTCTCATCTGAGCGGTAACCTGCAAAGGTAGGACATTAAAAATCTCAGCTGCTGTTTCTCTGTGAATATCCTCTCCTTTTAAAAATGCATCTATTAGACGTTTATCACCGGATAGGTGGGCCAGTAATCTAAGCTCTATTTGAGAGTAATCAGCTGAGATAAAAAGATGATCCTCCCCGGCAACAAAAGCTTTTCTTATCTCACGTCCTGATTTTTCTCTTATTGGTATGTTTTGCAGGTTAGGATTAGAAGAGGATAATCTTCCCGTAGAGGTAACCATCTGGTTAAAACAGGTGTGAATTCTTCCTGTAACAGGGTTAATTAAATCAAGTAGTGGTTTTATGTAGGAGGATTCGAGTTTAAATAGATGTCTGTAATCAAGTATTTTCTTTAAGAGAGGATTGATAATAGATAATGTTTGAATGGTAGCCTCACTTGTGGAATATCCGGTTTTTGTTCTTTTAATTACCGGTAGATTTAATCTCTCAAACAGTATTTTACCCAATTGCTGGGGGGAGTTAATGTTAAATGTTTCTCCCACTTCTTTGTAAATCTCATCCTCGATTTTTCCCCTTTTTAGTCTTATTTTCTGGAGGAAATCCTTGAGTATTTTTGGATTAACTTTTATTCCTCTAAGTTGCATTTCAGCAAGCACTTTTAATAAGGGTATCTCAACTTTGTAAAAAAGATATTCAACTTTCTGATTTTTAAGTTGTTGTCTGAGAATAGGGTAAAGCTCTCTTATGAGCTGAACTTTTAATGGAGCCGGGATAGGCGTATTTATCCTTTTTCCCAGGAATTCAAGGCAAAGATCTTCAAGAGAATAACTCGATGATGAATTCAACAGGTAAGAAGCTATACCTGTATCAAACTCCACTCCATTAAGATCAATTCCCCATTTTTTAAGAGTGATTATTGTATCTTTAAGGTTGTGGCCTATTTTTTTGATTTTTTCGGAAGTTAAAATATCTTTCAAAGGCTTAAAAAAGCTACTTTTCTCAGGATATTCACCCAGATTTACCTCAAAAATGTCGTCTTTTTGATCAGAAGAAAGTACAATTTTCCAGTTAGGTTCTTCAGATTCAAGTTGAATTATAACAGGAGAGGTGATTTTATCCATTACACTTTGTATATCTGAGGAAAAACTAACATTTATATTATTTTGTTTTGCATTGTTATCATTGAACTTTTTAATTAGCTCTTTAAACTCCAATTTTTGGAATACAGAAAGGAGAGTATCTCTATCAGGATCCTTGGTTTTTAATTTATCCAAATTAAACTCCAGAGGAACGCTTGAGACTATAAGGGCAAGTTTTTTACTTAATTTTATTTGCTGGTCATTTTTCTTAATTTGCTCTGCAACTCTTGGAGGTAGTTTGTCGAGATTATTCAGGATTCCCTCTACACTGCCAAATCTTTGTATCAGTTTAGTGGCGGTTTTTGGACCAATTCCCGGAACGCCCGGAATATTGTCTGAAATATCTCCCACAAGGGCTAAGTAATCGGCTATTTGTTGTGGAGATACTCCGTATTCTTCTTTAACTTTTTGGGCGTCAAATACCTGTGTTTGAGATATTCCCTTTTTAAAACGGACAACTTTGATAGAAGGTGAAATTATCTGAAAAATATCCTTATCTCCGGTGAAGATTTCTATCTCCAATCCAGCCTCTTCCCCCTTTTTGGCAAGGGTTGCCAGTATATCATCAGCCTCGTATTCCTCCTTTTCAAAAAATGGTATTCTGAAACCCTCCAGTATCTGTTTAAGTATGGGTATTTGTTGGGAAAGCTCAGAAGGTGTGGTTGGCCGAGTAATCTTGTATTCTTTCCACTCCTGATGTCTGAAGGTCTTTTTTCCCTTATCAAAAGCACAGGCTATATAGTCTGGTTTTTCTGTTTGTAAAAGTTTTAAGAGGATTCTCGTGAATCCATAAACACCCCCTGTTGGAATTCCCTGCTTAGTTTTAAGCGGGGGAAGTGCATAAAAAGACCTGTATAAAAGGGCATTTCCATCAATAAGAACTAACTTTTTCTTTTTTGAGGTCACCATTTCTCCTTTGACAAATTATAGCAAATCAATCTTCTAATGTAAATTATTCCTTCTCCCAATTTCCTCTTGCTTTTAATCTAAGTGAGTGTATAATTTATAATGTTCTTTTACAATTCGGTTATCTCTATTGACAAGTTTTTCGGGAAATGGTATGCTAAAAAGAAGAAGCGGTGACTTGGTTAGTTTGGAGGGAGGTGGAAAATGAAGAAAAAGGCAAAGTTTTTCACTTTAATTGTAATTCCTGATTCACATGGAAAGGTTCACAGATTAGTTATTCCAAGATTTGTCATTATAATTATTGTAATAGGTTTGATTATAGGCTCTTTTACTCTTTCTTATTTTATTAATGAATACAGAGTTATGAGAGAAAAACTGGTTTATCTTAATGATCTTGAAAAGATTACCAAGATGCAGCAGAAGAGGATTCTCTCCCTGGCAGAGAAGGTGAAACAGTTCAACGATACCATGGAAAAACTAAAAAAAATGGAAGCCCGGCTAAGAGCTCTGGCTGGAGTTGGTGGTGGCGAAATTTCCAAGCAGGAGAGCCTGGGTGAGGGAGGACCGGAGAAGTATACTCTCCTTGTAGATCCAGATTTAAATGGAGATAAGGTAAGTTCTTTGGGTTTAATAAAAAAAATAGAGAGCAACGTTAGTATTCTTGAGGATACAGCTAAACTTCAGGAGAAAAATCTCAGTAAAATTCAAGGAATAATACAGGCAAAAAAAGATCTTTTTGCCTGTACGCCTAATATATTTCCTGTTCAGGGATGGATATCTTCAGGTTATGGACCTCGTATAAATCCTTTTACTCATAAAAGAGAAATGCACAGAGCTATTGATATAGTAGCTCCCTGGGGTACACCTGTAAAAGCTGCCTGTCAAGGGAGGGTAAGTTATGCTGGCTGGAAGAAGTTTTATGGGCTTGTTGTGGAGATCCAGAATAGCTATGGATACTCAACTATCTACGGACATATGTCCAAAATACTGGTAAAAAGAGGACAGGTTGTAAAAAAGGGACAGGTTATCGGCAGAGTTGGAAGTAGTGGGCGAAGTACAGGACCTCATGTTCATTTTGAGGTATGGTATAAGGGGAAAACATTAAATCCCCTTAATTTAATGGTGGAACCATTGGGTTCCTCTTGAACAAATAAGGAGACATAATTTTGAGAAAAAAGAAAAAAAGGGAAGCTAAAGCTAATACCCTTATTGGTCCTGGAACTGAGCTTAAGGGGGTGCTGAAGGATAAGGAAAGTGTAAGAATAGATGGCAGGTTTGAGGGAGAAATTGAAACAGAGGGAACCATTGTAATAGGAGAGGATGCTACGGTTAATGCTAATATAAAGGCAGCTGAAGTGGTGATCTCCGGTAAAGTAGTAGGAGATATTGAGTGCGATGGAAAGGTTGAAATCTCCTCTACAGGGAGCTTAGAGGGAAAGGTAAAAGCTTCTGATTTAACTATCGCAGAAGGTGCCTTCTTTAATGGTGAGTGCAGAATGAATCCTTCAAATCAACAGGAAAAACTGGAAGAAGGATTTCCTGGAGAGGTTGAAGGAAATAAGAGTATATAAATCCCGGCGGTGTAGCCAAGTGGTTAAGGCGGAGGATTGCAAATCCTCTATTCCCCGGTTCGAATCCGGGCGCCGCCTTGATGCCCGGTTAGCTCAGTGGTTAGAGCGCTTGCTTGACATGCAAGAGGTCGCTGGTTCAAGTCCAGCACCGGGCACTATCAAAAACAGGATAGATAGGTTTCCAGTAAACAGGTTAAACCAAAAAAGGTTTAACTGTTTTTTATTTAAGTAGGGAAATCTGGTAAAAAATGGAAAAATTGGAGAAAGAAAAATTAGATAAACTTGAGATTCTCAGACATAGTACATCTCATATCTTAGCTCAGGCAGTAAAAAGGATCTTTCCTCAAGCCAAACTCGGAATAGGTCCTCCAATTAAAGATGGCTTTTATTATGATTTTGATATTGATGGAGAACTTCTCTCTAAAAATCTCTCTCGGATAAAAGAGGAAATGGAAAATATAGTTAAACAGGATCTTCCCTTCCAAAAAGAGAAGGTATCCAAGGAAAAGGCAAGAGAAATATTTGAGGAAAGAAACGAACCGTACAAATTAGAGCTAATTGATGAAATAGATGATTCGTATGTTACCCTTTACCGTCAGGGTGAGTTTGTGGATCTTTGCCGGGGACCTCATTTAAAAAGTACCGGTGAGGTAAAATTTTTTACCCTTCTTTCTGTAGCTGGAGCTTACTGGCGAGGAAAAGAAGGTAACCCTATGTTATCCCGTATATATGGAACCTCTTTTTTTACAAAAAAAGAGCTGGATAAATATCTTAAGCAACTGGAGGAGGCAAAAAAGAGGGATCATCGCAAGTTAGGTAAAGAGCTTGGGATTTTTGATATCTATCCGGATTATCTTGGTCCTGGTCTTGCTGTTTATCATCCTAATGGTTCAATAATAAGGGATATTATAGAGAGATTTGAAAAGGAAGAACACCTTAAAAGAGGTTATCAATTTGTTGTAACACCTCACATCTCCCGTTCTCATCTATGGAAAGTATCGGGGCATCTTGACTTTTATCGAGAAAATATGTATGTTTTCTCTGTTGGGGGACAGGAGTATGTTCTTAAACCGATGAACTGCCCTGGCCATATAATGGTTTATAAGAGTAAGCAGAGAAGCTACAGGGATCTTCCCCTTAGGTTGTTTGAGCTGGGTACTGTTTATCGACGGGAGGAATCCGGGGTTCTTCACGGCCTTTTAAGGTTGAGAGGTTTTACACAAGATGATGCTCATATTTTTTGCCTTCCCTCACAACTAATAGATGAGGTAAGAGGGGTTTTAAAATTTGCGCTTTTTATGATGGACACCTTTAAATTAGGATATAAAATTACCCTTTCAACACGTCCCGTTAAGTATATCGGTTCAGAGAAATCCTGGGAGGTGGCTACAGATGCACTTAAAGAAGCTCTAAGGAGAGAAGGTCTTGATTTTGAGATAGCTCCCGGAGAAGGTGCTTTTTACGGACCAAAAATAGATATTCAGATGGAAGATGCACTGGGGAGATTATGGCAGGGACCAACTATACAGGTTGATTTTAATCTTCCCGAGAGATTTGATCTTACCTATATATCTGCTGAGGGAGAAAAAAAACGGGTTGTTATGATTCACAGAGTTGTATTGGGAACAATCGATAGATTTCTGGGGGTTTTAATAGAACATCTTGAAGGAAAATTCCCGGTTTGGCTTGCACCTGTTCAGGTAAGAGTGCTTACCATAACTGATAAAGAGATACCTTTTGCAAAAGATATCTATGAAAAGATAAAATCAGAAGGAATCCGTGTAGAGCTTGATTCCAGAAATGAGATGTTAAGTTACAAGATCCGTGAGTCTCAACTTCAAAAAATCCCCTATATGGTTGTTGTAGGAAAAAGAGAAACGGAAAATAAACTTTTAACGGTGCGAAAAAGAAATGGAGAGAATTTAAAGAATATCTCTTTGGAAAATTTTCTTAAAATGATTAAGGAGGATATCTCCAGAAAAAAATAGTATATAAACAAGGAGGTTCATATTAACAAAACTAATCATATGGCGGTTAATGAGGAGATAAGGGCAAGCAAGGTTCGACTTATTGATGCACAGGGTAGACAAATGGGTATTTTTTCACGTGAACAAGCCCTCGAAATTGCTCGAAAAGAAGAGCTGGACCTTGTTGAAGTTGCTCCTCAGGCTAATCCCCCAGTATGTCGGCTGCTTGATTACGGTAAGTTCAAGTATCAGCTGGACAAAAAACGAAAGAAAAACCGGAAAAAGCAAACTTCCGATACTCTGAAGGAAATAAGGCTTTCTTATAAAATAGGGGATCATGATCTTCAAATAAAGGTGAAGAAGGTTCAGCAGTTTTTAAAGGAAGGACACAGGGTAAAGTTATCCATAAGATTTAGAGGAAGAGAAAATATTTACAAAGAGGAAGGTAAACAGTTACTTGAAAAGGTGGCAAAGGAAGTGGAGGATGTTGGAAAGGTTGAATCCAGACCGTCTGTTGGTGATAGAAAAATTGAGCAGTACTTAGTACCAAAGTAATTGATTTGCCTTTTCTGGAGGAGAAAATGCCCAAGCTTAAGACTCATAGAGGTGCGAGAAAGAGGTTTAAAATTACCAGTAAGGGGAAGATAAAAAGATCTAAAGCCTTTGCTTCACATCTTAAATTAAAAAAAACAGCAAAAAGAAAGAGAAAACTTAGAAAACCCGGGATTTTAAATAAATCTGATACAAAGAGGATAAAGAAGTTGTTATCCAATGTATAGGGGGAAAATAGATGAGTAGGGTAAAAAGAGGAATTATCCACACCAAGAGAAGAAAAAAAGTGTTGAGGTTGGCCAAGGGTTACAGGGGAGGTAGAAGTAAATTATACACCCAAGCTAAAGAAGCAGTTAAGAAATCTCTTTTTCATAGCTATATAGGAAGGAGGAAGAAAAAGAGAGATTTTCGCAGGTTGTGGATCGCCCGGATAAATGCGGCTGTTCGCAGGGAAGGGATCTCCTACAGTCGTTTTATAAGGGGATTAAAAGAGGCAAATATAAACTTAAATAGAAAAGTCCTATCTGAGCTGGCAATTAGTGAACCTCAAGAGTTTTCCCGGTTGGTGGAGGTAGCTAAAAAAAATGTAAGGGAATAAATTGCCAGAATGGTTAAGATCGCTCCTTAAAATTGTAGGAATTTTTTTTTCTTTTCTGGTGGTAGCTGGAGTATCTGCGTATGTGGCCATACTGGTATTGGTTCCCAGAGAGAATATCCCGGTTCCAGAGGTAGTGGGCAGGCAATTAAAAGAAGCTGTGTTTATTTTAAGTAAGAGTGAGTTAAGCGTGAGGGTGGTGGGGAAAAGATTTTCTGCTAATGTACCAGAGGATGTTGTTATATCCCAGATTCCTCCACCCGGAACAAGGGTACGTAAGGGAAGGACAATAGAGCTTGTGGTAAGTGGAGGAGCAAGATTATTGGCAGTTCCCTCACTGGTGGGAATGAAAGTGAGGGAGGCTAAGCTCTATCTTTCTCAAATTGGGGTGAAGGTTTTAAATATAACCCATGTATATTCCAGATTACCCCAGGATGAGGTAATCGCACAGGATCCACCTGCAGGTAGCGAAATTAGACGTGATGAAGGTGTTAATTTGCTTGTTAGTAGTGGTCCCCGGGTTTTGAAACTGATGGTACCTGATCTTAGAGGTAAAAAAGTAGAGGATGCGGTTAACTTCATTAAAAAGATCCCTTTGAGTATTTCGATGATTAAGGAGCAGGTTTCTCCTGAAAAAGAAGGTATAGTTATTTCTCAGTCTCCCTTGCCGGGTAGTATGGTGGATGAGAATACGGGAATTGAGCTTACAGTTAGTACAACTTTGAGAAAATCTACCTCCTCTGTTACCAGGCAGAAATGGGTGTTAGTATCTGTCCAAATACCTGTTGGATTTGAACAAAAAAAGGTTACAGTTGTGATAAATGATAAGGAGGGTAAGAAAATACTGGATTATGGGACACATCCTGCTGGAGAAAAATTATGGATATCCTGTGAGGTAATTGGAAAAGGTGAGGTTATGGTGTATGTTGGAGATAAATTAGTTAAATTTGAGAAGGTTGAAGTTAATGAATAACACTCTCAGAATAAAAATAGCTCCTTCTATTCTTGCTGCTGATTTTAGCAGATTACTGGATGATATAAAAAGGGTGGAAAAAGAGGCAGATCTTTTACATATAGATATAATGGATGGTCATTTTGTGCCAAATATAACCTTTGGTCCTGGATTGTTAAGATCTTTAAAGGGTGAGGTAAATCTGCCTTTTGATGTACATCTTATGGTTGATTATCCTGAGAGGTGGATTGAGCCATTTGCAGAGGTTGGCTGTGAGTTTATAACCGTTCATGTTGAGGCTGCCTCTCATCTGGACCGTTTGGTTAATTTTATTAAGAAAAGGGGCAGAAAAGCCGGAGTTGCCTTGAATCCTACTACACCTGAGTCTGCTGTTGAGTATATTATTCCTAAAGTTGATCTTGTTCTTGCAATGACAGTTAATCCTGGATTTGGAGCTCAAAAATTTATTCCAGAAGTTTTGCCAAAAATCTCTGCAATTCGGAAAATAGCTGAGAGAAAAAATCCAGATCTTGAAATTGCTGTAGATGGAGGGATAAATGAGGTTACATCCAGACAGGTAGTGGAAAAAGGAGCAAATATACTGGTAATGGGGAGTTTTATTTTTAACTCCTCCAATCCAGAGGATTTAATTATCAATTTAAAGAGAAAACTAAACTCAAAATCGGAAAGAAGTTATGAAAGGAGGAGTAAATAGGTGGCTGTCAGGATTCGATTAAGAAGAATGGGGGCAAGCAAAGTTCCCTTTTATAGAATTGTTGTTGCTGATTCTCGTTCTCCTGTTAAGGGTAAGTTTATTGAGAGTGTGGGCTGGTATGATCCAAGGGCAAAGAAGGTTCAAGCTGATAAGGAAAAAATACTAAACTGGATAAAAAAAGGTGCCAAACTATCAAATTCGGTAGAGAAGTTAATAGTTAATTATTCTATTGTTTCAGCTAAAGAGCTATCTCAAAAATAGAGGGGATAGATTGGTATATCTGTCCAAATCCGGTTCAATAAAGGAGGTTAAATATGCGTGAGTTAGTGGAGTATATCATCAAACAGATAGTGGACAATCCCAATGAGGTCCAGGTACAGGAGATAAAGGCCGAAAAGGTTATTTTGCTGGAAATTTCGGTAGCCAAAGAGGATATGGGTAAGGTTATAGGAAAAGGAGGAAGAGTAGCCAATGCCTTGAGAACCATTGTAGGTGCAGCAGCAGCAAAACTTAGAAAAAGGGTGATGGTGGAGATCTTAGAAGAATAGGGATGCGCATAGATATCATTACCCTTTTCCCCTCTATGTTTAAGGGCCCTTTTGAGGAAAGCATAATCAAAAGGGCTCAACAAAAAGGTATAGTTGAGATCCACCTTCATAATCTGAGAGATTTTACGACTGATCGCCATCGTACAGTAGATGATGCTCCCTTCGGAGGGGGAGCTGGGATGGTGATGAAGGTGGAGCCTATTTATAGAGCTTTAAACCATATAAAAAAAGAACTTAAAAAAGAAGGGAAGGTGATACTTCTTTCACCACAGGGTAGAAAGCTTACCCAAGAGCTGGTTGCAGAGCTGAAAGAGGAGAATAGTTTAATTTTAATCTGCGGACGTTACGAGGGAGTGGATGAGAGAGTAAGGGAACATTTGATAGATAAAGAGATCTCTATAGGGGATTATGTTTTAAGTGGCGGAGAACTGCCGGCTATGGTGTTGGTAGATGCATTGGTCAGGCTTTTACCTGGTGCAGTGGGAAATGAAAGATCGGTAAGAGAGAATTCTTTTTATCGTGGACTTCTTGACTATCCTCAGTATACACGTCCAGCTGAATTTATGGGCTGGAAGGTTCCGGAGGTTTTAAGATCAGGAGACCATCAGAAAATAGAGGAGTGGAGAAGGATACAGATGCTTAAAAGAACCCTGCAAAGGCGAGCGGATCTTCTGGAGAAAGCAAAACTTACCCCTGAGGAGAGAAAGTATCTGGAAGAAATTAAAAAGGGAAAAATAAAAAATTTGTAAATAAATTCTATATATGAGTGGGGATAAGCCAATGCGTAATGAGATAAAAAAAGTTGAAGAAAAATTTTTAAAAAAAGATATTACCGATTTTTCTCCAGGTGATACAGTAGCTGTTCACCTTATAGTTAAAGAAGGTGATAGGGAAAGGATTCAGGTTTTTCAGGGTGTTGTTATTAAGAGAAAGGGAGGAGGAATAAGAGAGACTTTTACCGTAAGGAAAGTTTCCTTTGGGATAGGTGTGGAGAGAACTTTCCCCCTGCACTCACCCTTAATTAAAAAAATAGAGGTGATAAAGAGGGGAAAAGTAAGGAGGGCTAATCTTTCCTATATAAGAAAAGGTAATAGATGAAAAAAAAATCGCTCAGCTGGATAAAGGAAACCGTTGAAACAGTTGTTATAGCTCTTGTCCTTGCCTTTTTGATCCGCAGCTTTATAGTGGAGACTTTCTGGATTCCCTCTGGTTCGATGGAGCCAACTCTTATGGTTGGTGATAGAATAATGGCTTATAAAATTTTTTACGGGATAAACAAGGTAAAAAGGGGAGATATAATTATTTTTAAATTTCCCCTCGATCCAAAAAAGGATTTTGTTAAAAGGGTTATAGGCCTTCCAGGAGATACTATTGAGATAAGGAAAAAGGAGGTTTATGTTAATAAAAAAAGGCTTATAGAACCTTATGCTGTTCACTCGGATAACTGGGATACTGGTTTTCCCAGGGATGAATATGGGCCGGTAAAAGTTCCTCCAGATTCTTTATTTGTACTTGGTGATAATAGAGACTCAAGTGAGGATAGTAGATACTGGGGATATGTTCCCAAAGAAAACATTATAGGGAAAGCTTTTTTGATTTATTGGCCTCCCTGGAGGATAAGAATTTTAAAAACCCCTCTCATTAAGATGGTCGAAAGTGAGGCAAGTTTAATATTTTTATGAGTAAGTACAAAAATAAAGAAATAGGAAAAAGAGGAGAGAAATTAGCAATTTCCTATTTGAAAAAAAGAGGCTATCGAATTCTTGATAAGAACTTTCGTTGCAAGATAGGTGAAATTGATATTGTAGCAGAAAATGATGGGCAAATTGTGTTTGTGGAGGTAAAGACTCGTCATAATTTCAATTTTGGCTTGCCAGAGGAGGCTTTAAATTATTTCAAGAGAAAACGTCTTAGCCGCCTTGCCCTTTTTTATCTTTCCAATCATCATCTTCAGAAAAAGCCGTGCCGGTTTGATGTAGTTGCAATTTTACTTGAAAAAGAAAAACCCAGGGATATTCATCTTATAAAAAACGCCTTTGAGGCCGTGTTTTAGTAATAAAAAGGCTATTTTATCATCAATTTTATTTTAAAAAATCCATGATATACTTTGCTGCCTTTTTAGCTCCATCAACTGGAATATCGGCATAATTTACCTTAGTTTCAATACCGGTAATGACCTTTTCTGCAAGTTCTTCAGGAGTTGTTGTGGAGTAGGACATTCTTATCCCTGCGTTCCATCTTTCCAGTCGATTTTTTACATAGATCTGCTGTTCACAGTGGTGTTCCAGAGGAAAATATATAAAAGGTTTTTTAAGAGCGGTTAGCTCAAGGGTAGTTGTAAACCCGCCTGTAACAACCGCTAAGTCGCAAGCAGCATAGTACTCAAATAAGTTGGGTATGTAACCTTTTACTTCCACTTCATTTGGGACTTTTAAATTTTCCGAAGATACACGGGGGCCACAGACCAGTAGCATTTTTAGATTGGGAATTTTTTTCTTGATTAGTGGATAAGATTTAATACAGATCTCAAGCAATTTTTTTCCCGCGGATGTTCCTCCAATTGCAGCAACAACAAGAGGATCATCTTTATAGCCAAGTCTGTTTTTGATCTTATTTTTATCCCTGTAATTATCAGGATTAAAGCGTAAAACATATCCTATAAATTTATAGTACTTTTTAGCAAATTCTCTCCTGTTAGGTAAAAATAATCCAAAACTTTTATCAGGAATATCCTCAGCGGTACCAACAAACAAACGCAGGTCAGTGACTGGTGGTAAGCTACGTTCCATATTTAGCCATATTCGGTTTAGATAGTATATGCCAATAACTTCCAGTGGATTATAACTCATGGAATCCAGACCCAGAAAATCAAAAATAGCCACATAGGGAGCTTTTTTTAAGTTATAATTTTTACTTAAGCCATTGGTTATCTCATAGCTCTCATCCCCAATCCAGAGGTCAAATTTTTGGTTTTTAACTACCTGAGCAAAGACTTCAAAATTTTTCCTCCAGGTATTTTTACCTTTAATAGCGTATTTTAAAAGATTAATGTGCATGTTATTGGTGGCTTGCTCTATAACTTCAGAGTGATTATCCAGCAAGTTGCTCTCGGGTAAAATTTTTTCCCTGTACGTTTTTAAAAACTCAGTTGCAGGGTGAGAGGTAAGCCAGAAAATCTTTACCTGTGGAAATTTTCTCCTCAGTTCATTAGCTATGGCAATGTCTCTTGTCACATGTCCCAGGCCAACAGAACCACTGATAAAAAGAACATTTTTAATTGACATTTTACGTTTTGGTAAATTTTATTATTCGCAGTACCGAGACTCTGGCATTTTGTTTAATCTCCACACCCCTGCATCCAACACTTAAAGGTATGGGAGAGATTTTGTCTTTTGAAGTTAAGATTAAAAAGGGATGGAAACAGCAGTTTTGTAATAACTCTTCCCGAGGTTGCAGAATAGCCACTTCTTCCTCATTTAAATTTACCCTTTCATTAAACTCTATAAGATACGTGCCCTGATTTAATTTCCACCATCCGTATTTATCCTCTGGAAGTTTTTTTTCAGGAGAAATGGATTTTCTCTTTGCTACACTAAGCTCCTTACCACTAAAATCTAATCTTCCCTTTTCATCCAAAAGGTAAATTTGCATCGCGGTAAGATCTTCATTGTCCTGTTGAATTTGAGTACCTCTATCAACTGTATTTTTCATCAT
>JAGGTG010000020.1 GCA_021163905.1 Candidatus Aerophobota bacterium | reverse complement strand
ATGTCAAAAGAAATAAAGAAAACCGTAGCTACCGGTGTGGAGATGTTCAGGAAGACACTGGATGAGGCCCAGGCAGGTGATAATATTGGCGTGCTACTTCGTGGAATAGAGAAAAGTGAAGTTAGTAGAGGACAGGTTTTAGCAGCTCCTGGTTCTATTACACCTCATACTAAGTTTGAAGGATCGGTGTATGTTTTAACCAAGGAGGAAGGAGGGCGGCATACCCCATTTTTTGAAGGATACAGACCTCAGTTTTATTTCAGAACCACCGATGTTACCGGGGATATCTCTCTTCCGGAAGGAGTGGAAATGGTTATGCCTGGTGATAATGTTAAATTAACCGTGAAGCTTATTACTCCTATTGCAATGGAAGAGGGTTTAAGATTTGCTATTCGTGAGGGAGGACGTACCGTAGGTGCAGGTGTAGTAACTAAGATCATAGAATAAGAGGACCTCCAATTGGCTCAAATAGTAACCCTTGTATGTAGTGAGTGTAAGGCAAGGAACTATACTACTACACGAAGTAAAAAGACCTCTTCTTTAGCTCTCAAGAAGTACTGTAAATTTTGCCATAAACATACCCTCCATAAAGAGAAGTAGGTCCGTAGCTCAATTGGTTAGAGCACCGGATTCCAAATCCGGCGGTTGCGGGTTCGAGTCCTGCCGGGCCTGCCAGTGGTTGCTATTAATTTTCTCAAGGGGAGGGAGATTGTTAAAATTACAAGGTGAGGTAAATGGCTAACAGAACTAATAAAATAGGTAGTTTTCTCCGCTCGGTAAAGTTAGAGGCAAAAAAGATAACATGGCCATCAAGAGCTGAAATTATAAGATCTACAGCAATTGTAATTGTAGCTATAATTATTTTTGCCATTATTATTGGAGGGATAGACATATTTTTCATACAAATTTTAAAACTCCTTCTGGGATAAAAATGGGTAAAAGGTGGTATGCAATCCATACCTATGCTGGACAAGAGGATAGGGTAAAGGCTAACCTGGAACAGAGGATAGAGTCTTTTGGAATAAAGGATAAAATATCCCGTATTTTAATTCCCAAGGAGAAGATCGCTGAGGTAAGAAACGGTAAGAGGAAGATATACAAGAGAAAGTTTTTTCCGGGATATATTCTGATAGAAGCTGAACTTGACGATCAAACGAGATATGTTATCAGCAATACTCCTGGAGTTACCGGATTTGTTGGTCCGAGAAGTAAGCCTATCCCACTTGATAAAAAAGAGGTGGACAATATAGAGTACCGGATGGGCCTTTTAGAGAAAAAACCAAAACCAGGAATAGTATTTGAGATAGGAGAAACCGTTAGAATTACCCAGGGGCCTTTTGCCAACTTTCAGGGTGAGATAATTGAGATTAATCCCCAGCAACAAAGACTCAAGGTTCTGGTCTCAATTTTTGGAAGAGAGACCCCTGTAGAGTTAGAATACGTTAATGTGGAGAAACTATAATGGCTAAAAAACCCGTAGTAGCCCAGATTAAACTTCAAATACCAGCGGGTAAGGCTAATCCTGCTCCTCCAGTAGGGCCAGCACTGGGACAGCATGGTGTTAATATTATGGATTTTTGTAAGATGTTTAATGAGCGGACAAAAAATCAGGGAGATATTATTATTCCGGTATTAATTACTGTATATAAGGATCGATCTTTTACATTTGAACTTAAGACTCCTCCTGCATCTTCTCTACTCAAAAAAGCAGCAGGGATAGAGAAAGGTTCTGGGGAGCCCAATAGAAAAAAGGTTGGTAAGGTCAGGCGGAAGGATATTGAGGAAATAGCAAAAATTAAACTTAAAGATTTAAATGCCTATGATATTGAAGCTGCCATGAGAATTATAGAAGGTACAGCCAGAAATATGGGATTAGAGATTGTAGAGGAGTAGACAATGTCTAAAAGAGGGAAAAAGTATCTGGAAGCGCAAAAAAAGATAGAAAAGAAACAATATACCCCTCAGGAAGCAATAAAAGTTATTAAAGAGACAGCAAAAGTATTAAATCGAAGTTTTGAAGAAACGGTTGAAGTTGCGGTTGCTTTAAATATAAAGCCAAGAGAAAAGGGAGAAAGGGTTAGAGGAACGGTGATCTTGCCTCGAGGTCTGGGAAGAAAGGTTAAAGTCTTAGTATTTGCAACAGGTGATGAGGCTGAAGAGGCTAAAAAAGCAGGTGCGGACTGGGTTGGAGGAGAAGAGCTTATTCAAAAGATAGAAAAGGGATGGCTTGACTTTGATGCGGTTATATCCACTCCTCAGTTGATGAGATCGGTAGCCAAACTGGGTAGGATTCTTGGCCCTAAGGGATTGATGCCCTCACCAAAGGTAGGTACAGTTACCAATAATCCTGGAAAGGTTGTAAAAGAGCTTAAAAGCGGAAAAATAGAGTATAGAAATGATGCTACAGGTGTTATTCATGCCCCGCTGGGAAAGATCTCTTTTGATGAAGATGCTCTTCTGGAGAATTTTCAAACTCTTTTAAAAGCTGTCGAAAAGGATAGACCTTCTACTGTGAAAGGAAGATATATAAAAAGTGTTTATCTGTCTTCTACTATGGGGCCGAGTTTAAAGGTAAACTGGTCAGGTTGAAATTTGTTCAAAGTTTAAAGTTCGAGGTTCAACATATTCATGCATCAACAAGACTAAATAGCTACTATGGGGCCGAGTTTAAAGGTAAACTGGTCAGGTTGAAATTTATTCAAAGTTCGAGGTTCAACACATTCATGCATCAACAAGACTAAATAGACAAGGCAGACCAAGTAGGCCAGCAAGGGGGATAGGTTATGATAAAACTTGAGGAAAAAAAGAAGATAGTAAAGTGGCTTCAGGACAATTTTATCAACAGTGAAGCTGTTTTTGTAGTGGATTATAGAGGTTTAAAGGTAGCAGAACTTATGCAGCTACGTAAGAATTTAAGAGAGTGTAGTGCTATATTTAAGGTTGTTAAGAATACTTTAGCCAGATGGGGAGCTGAAAAAGCTGAGTTAAGAGAAATTATTCCATTTTTTGTTGGTCCTACGGGAATTATTTTTGCTCTTAGGGAACCTGTTGATTCGGCAAAAAAACTTAGAGAATTTGTAGATGAACATCCCAATTTGAAAATTAAGGGAGGGATTTTAGCAAGAGATGTGCTTACTCCTGAAAGAGTTTTTTCTCTTGCTAATTTACCTGGAAGAGATATTCTTATATCTCAAATTTTAAGTCAGTTTCAATCTCCTTTAATTCAGTTTATGGGAGCTTTAATATCACCACTACAAAATTTTATGCTTGTTTTAAATTCTATAACTGAGAAAAAGAAAGGAGGAATATCAATGGCAACATCACCCAAGCAGGAAGTTAAAGAGAAACAGGAAGTTAAAGAAAAAAAAGAAGACAAGAAGGAACTTATTATTAAAGCAATTCAGGAAATGAACATCCTTGAGCTATCCGAGTTAGTTAAAGAACTGGAGGAGAGGTTTGGGGTAAAAGCAGCTGCTCCTCAGGTTGCTGTAGCTTCTGCTGCACCTGCTGCGGAGAAACCAAAAGAAGAGGAGAAAACCGAATTTGATGTAATTCTTGCTGAAATTGGTAGTAAGAAAATTCAGGTTATTAAAGAGGTCAGAAAGTTAACCTCTCTTGGACTTAAGGAAGCAAAGGATCTGGTGGAGTCTGCTCCTAAGCCTATAAAACAGGGGGTTAGTAAAGAGGAAGCTCAGAAGGTAAAAGAAGTATTAGAAGCTGTGGGAGCAAAGGTAGAGATAAAATAATCTGGAGGGTATTTAATTTATGACACCAACGTCATTACAAAGATATAAAATAAAAAATTTCTGTAAGTATCCTCCCCTAATTGAAGTTCCCGATCTACTGGAGATGCAGAGGTTATCCTATGAGGAGTTTCTCCAAAGGGATGTTCCACCTGATAAGAGAAAACTATCAGGATTAGAAGCTGTTTTCAGGGATATTTTTCCTGTTGAAAGTTATAACGAGAAGATGAGTTTGGAGTTTGTGGAATATCGTTTCGCTGAACCTCGCTATACCGCTGAAAAGTGTGAGGAAGAAGAATTAACCTACGCGATTCCTCTTTATGTAAAGCTGAGATTAAATAAGAAAGAAACAGGGGAAGTAATTGAGCAGGAGGTATACTTAGGAGATATACCTTTAATGAATGAGAGGGGAAGTTTTATTATAAATGGAGCAGAGAGAATAGTGGTCAACCAGCTTCAGAGGGCTCCTGGAGTGTTTTTTGAAGAGGATACTATTGGCTCTACAGGGGGACAGGTCTTATATAGAGCTCGGATTATACCTGAAAGAGGTAATTGGCTTGATTTTGAACTTAAGGACGGTCTTTTGTATATGCGAATTAATCGGGGACGCAGGTTAATGGCAACTTTGTTCTTGAGAGCTCTTGGTGCCGATCCAGAAAGTGTTTTAGATGAAATTCCCCATCCTGATGACAGGGATATACTTCGTAGAACTTTTGAAAACGATGGGGCTGAATCTTCCAAAGATGCACTTTTAAAAATATATCAGAGATTAAGACCGGGAAGACCTCCTGTATTTGAATCGGTAAAAGAGGTGTTTGAGAAGATGTTTCTGGATTCTCGTTATTATAGTCTGGAGAGAATAGGTAGATTCCAGATTAACCAGGAGCTGGGTCTAAGTGGAAATGATGATTGTGTAGTATTGAGATTGGAGGATGTTATTGGAGTTATAAGGCGCCTTTTACAACTTAACAGGGAAATGCCCGAGGTTAAAAGTCTGGATCATCTTGCCTATAGAAGAGTGAGGAGGATAGGCGATCTTCTTTCAGAACAGATCCGTATCGGGCTAACTCATCTTTCTCGAATAGTTCAACAGAGGATGAGTATTCAGGATCCTGAAACAATTACTCCCCGTTCTCTTATAAATACAAGAGCTCTTAGAGGAGCTGTGGAGAGTTTTTTCCATACCGGAAGACTATCCCAGTATCTGGATCAAACTAATCCCCTCTCAGAACTGACCCATAAGAGAAGGCTTTCTGCTCTTGGTCCTGGTGGATTAACCAGGGTTCAGGCTAAGGAAGAGGTAAGAGATGTTCACTATACACATTATGGAAGAATCTGTCCAATTGAGACTCCTGAAGGACAAAATATTGGTCTTATAACTTCTCTTACAACTTACGCCCGGGTTAATGAACTTGGTTTTCTGGAAACCCCGTATAGAAAAGTTAAGGATGGAAAGGCTACAAAAGAGATAGAGTATTTAACTGCAAGAGAAGAGGATAAGTATTACATTGCCGGATGTGATGCTATAGACAAAAATGGTAATTTTATAAAGTCTCCTGTTATAGCTCGTTATCAGGGAGAGATAGTAGCTATTCCTAAAGAAAAGGTTAATTACGTTGATATATCTCCTAAGCAGATGGTTAGTGTTTCCACCTCTCTTATACCTTTCTTGGAGCATGATGATGCTAATCGTGCTCTGATGGGTTCTAATATGCAGCGTCAAGCTGTTCCTCTTGAAAACCCTGAGCAACCATTGGTGCAGACAGGAATGGAGGCCAAAGTAGCTGAAGATTCTTTTATGGCTTTAAGAGCAAAAAGAGATGGTGAGGTAACTTATGTGGATGCCAATAAGATACAGATAAAACACTCTAAAGGAGTCGATGTTTACTATCTTACCCGGTTTAAAAGATCAAACCAGAGAACCTGTATAGATTATCGTCCCATAGTCAAAAAAGGGGATAAAGTCAAGAAGGGGGATTTTATAAGTGATGGTCCGGCAATTTCTAAAGGAAAACTTGCTCTTGGAAGGAATGTTTTGGTAGCTTTTGTTCCCTGGGAGGGTTATAATTTTGAAGATGCTATTTTGATAAGTGAAAAACTTGTGAAAGAGGATGTTTTTACATCCATTCATATTGAAGAATTTCAGGTTGAGGCAAAAGAGTTAAGATCTGGAGTTGAAGAGATAACCGCAGATATTCCCAATGTAGATGAGGTTGCTTTAAAAAATCTTGATGAGAAGGGAATAGTCAGAATTGGTGCGGAGGTTGCCTCGGGAGATATTCTTGTTGGTAAAGTAACCCCTCAGGTAGAGGTGAAACTTACTCCTGAGGAGAGACTTTTAAGAAGTATTTTTGGAGAAAAGGCTCAAAAAGTAAAGGATAACTCCTTAAGAGTTCCCCATGGTATTGAGGGTAAAGTTATAAAGGTTAAAGTTTTTTCCCGGGAAAATGGAGACGATTTGCCTCCCGATGTAAGGCAGAGGGTAAAGGTATATGTTGCTGTAAGGAGGAAAATAGGTGTTGGCGATAAGATGGCTGGACGTCATGGAAATAAAGGAGTTATCTCAAAGGTACTACCTGAGGAAGATATGCCTTTTCTTCCCGATGGTACGCCTGTAGAAATAGTTTTAAATCCTCTTGGTGTACCATCTCGAATGAATATAGGACAGATTTTTGAGCTTCACTTAGGATGGGTGGCAAAACAGTTAAATTTAATCATGGTGACACCGGTCTTTGAAGGTCCTAAAGCCGAAGAGATAAGAAAACTTTTAAAAGATGCAAATCTGCCTACATCAGGTAAGATAACTCTTTATGATGGACGTACAGGTGAGCCTTTTGATCATCCCATAGCTGTTGGGTATATGTATATGATGAAACTGATTCATATGGCTGAGGAAAAACTCCATGTTCGCTCCACCGGGCCTTATGCCCTGATAACCCAGCAACCCCTTGGAGGAAGATCAAGGCAGGGAGGTCAGAGATTTGGCGAAATGGAGGTGTGGGCACTGGAAGGATATGGAGCAGCTTACACCCTGCAGGAGATGCTTACAAGTAAGTCTGATGATCTGCAGGCAAGAACAAGAATTCATGAAAAAATAATAAAAGGTGAGAATACCCTGGAGACACAAACTCCGGAGTCATTTAAGGTTCTTGTTAAGGAACTTCAATCTCTTGGTTTGTCTCTTGAGTTCTGGAAGAACGGAAGGAAACTTTCTATTAAGGATATGGAAAGGGAAGAGGAGTAATTAATTAACCCATTTTGCTATCAGGCAAGGAGGGAAAAAAATTGTGGAAAACCAATGATATAGAAAAAATTAAGATAAAATTAGCCTCTCCAGAGGAAATAAGAAGCTGGTCGTATGGAGAGGTGAAGAAGACAGATACAATTAATTATAGAACCTTTCGTCCAGAAAGAGGGGGATTGTTCTGTGAACAGATATTTGGCCCCACCAAGAGCTATGAGTGTTACTGTGGTAAATACAGGAAGATGAAATATAAGGGAGTTGTGTGCGAGAGATGTGGCGTGGAGGTTACCTCTTCTAAAGTCCGAAGGGAAAGAATGGGACATATTGAACTTGCCACTCCAGTGGCTCATATATGGTATACTAAAAAATACATACCTCTTCTTTTAGGACTGAAGAGAAACGAGCTGGAGAAAGTGATTTATTTTGTATCTTATATAGTTATTGATCCCAAGAAAACTCCCCTTAAGCCAATGCAGATTCTGGAGGAAGAAGAATACCAGGCCTACAGGGAAAAATATGGAGATGATGCTTTTGAGGCTGGTACTGGTGCTGAGGCTATTTTGCGTATTTTACAGAATTTGAAGCTTGATTCTTTAAAGGAAAGATTAAAAGAAAAACTTTTCCAGGGAGGAACTAAAGGAGAGAGAGTAAAGGTAATTAAAAGATTGGAGATAGTTGAGAGTTTTCTTCGTTCTGGAAATAGGCCTGAGTGGATGATTCTCAAAGTTCTTCCGGTTATTCCTCCGGATTTTAGACCCATGGTTCAACTGGAAAGTGGTATATTTGCTAATTCTGACTTAAATGATCTTTATAGAAGGATAATAAATCGAAACAACAGGCTTAAATACCTTCTGGAGATTGGAGCACCTCAAATTATCATTCAAAATGAGAAGAAGATGCTTCAACAGGCAGTGGATGCTTTATTTGAAAATGAGAAATTACCTCAGCCTATTCTCGGTGCGGGAGGAAGACCTCTCAAGTCTTTGGGAGAAGTTATAAGAGGTAAACAGGGGAGATTTCGCCAGAATCTTCTTGGGAAAAGAGTTGATTACTCTGGAAGGGCGGTAATTGTACCAGGTCCGGAATTAAAACTTAACGAATGTGGTCTTCCTGAAAAAATTGCACTTGAGTTATACAGGCCTTTTGTGTTGGCCGAGATTTTAAGAGAGGGAAAAGCAGAGACAATAAAAAGAGCTAATGATTTAATTGAAAAAGCTGATTCTTTTGTGTGGGAAATTCTGGAAAAAGTGGTGAAGGATCATCCGGTACTGCTAAACAGAGCTCCTACTTTGCATAGATTGGGCATTCAGGCTTTTCAGCCTGTGCTTATAGAAGGTCCAGCAATTCAGCTTCATCCTCTTGTTTGTACAGCTTTCAATGCAGATTTTGATGGAGATCAAATGGCTGTGCATGTTCCCCTATCCCTGGAGGCTCAACTTGAGGCGAGATTACTTATGGCTTCGGATAATAATATCCTTTCTCCTGCACATGTGCACATGGGGAGCCAATTGTTACTCCTACTCAGGATATTACCTTGGGTTGTTACTACTTAACCATTATGCCAGATGAAAAGGAAGAAAAAAAAGGGCAGATTACCAAAGCTTTTTCTTCCTTTGATGAGGTCATTCTTGCTTACGAGTCCGGTAAGGTAAACCTTCATCAGAAAATTAAGCTTTTAATTGACGGTAAGTGGCTCGAGACAACACCTGGTAGGGTTATATTTAACCAGGTTTTACCTGAGGGAATGGAGTTTCAAAATAAGTTAATAACCAAATCCACTCTTTCTGAGCTCATAACTGAAATTTGGAAAAAATACGGAGATAAAAAAACCGTTCTGGTTTTGGATGAAATTAAAAAATTGGGATTCAAGTTTGCCACAAGATCTGGTCTGACATTTTCCCTATCTGATATACCTTTAATTAAAGAAAAACGGAGATTACTCGAGTTAATGGAAGAGGAAGCTCAGGGCTACAATATGTTAGCCGAGGAAGGATCTATAACTCCAGAGGAAAGGTATATAGATATAATTGACCTTAGAACCAGAATTACCGACATGATCGGGGAAAAGGTACTTCAGTATCTATCTCAAAACCCCTTTAATCCCCTGTATATGATGTGGGATTCAGGTGCAAGAGGTTCAGCTGATCAACTTCGTCAGATTGTTGGGATAAGGGGGCTGATGTCTCGTTCCATCAGGGAAACTTATCGAAGGGAATTGTGGGATGAGGTTTTTCGTCGTGAGCTTCCCATTCCTCCAGAGGTAATTAAACAGTACTTTTATCCAATTTCGGGAGGTAGACTAAAGGGAAGGGTTAGTGAGGAGCCTATTCGTTCCAGTTTTAGAGAAGGGCTGTCGGCACCTGAGTATTTCATGTCCACCTCTGGAGGTAGAAAGGGTCTTGTCGATACAGCTTTAAAGACAGCTTATGCTGGATATCTCACTCGAAAACTGGTTGCCGTTGCCCAAAATGTTATAGTTACCGAGAAAGATTGTGGAACAATAGATGGGTTTAATATGGGTCCTTTAATAGAGGAAGGTCAGGAGCTGGAATCTCTTGCCGATAGAATTGTGGGGAGAGTAACAGCAGCTCCCGTTATTAATCCTAAAACTGGTGAGCAGATAATTGGTGCCAATGAGGAGATAGATACTGAAGTTGCAAAGAAAATTCAGGAAGCTGGAGTGGAAAGAGTTAAAATTCGCTCTCCCCTTACATGTCAGGCAAAGTGGGGTGTCTGTCAGAGATGCTATGGTTGGGATTTGTCCACCCATAGAATGGTCAGTTTAGGAGAAGCAGTTGGAGTTGTTGCAGCTCAGTCCATTGGAGAGCCAGGGACTCAGCTCACCCTTCGGACTTTTCATACCGGAGGTATTTTTAGAAAGGGTGGAGATATTCCTCAGGGTTTGCCGAGAGCTACAGAACTTTTTGAGCCGAGAAAGCAATCCTCTCCTGCTAAGGGGGTTATCCGTCAAAGAAAAGGTGAGGAAGCACTTATCAGTGAGATAGAGGGAGAAGTAAAGGTTGAGGAGAAAAAGGGGCGCTCATTTGTAAGGATAAAAGGCGAGGATAATAAAGAGGTGGTTTACGAGGTTGGTGGAGAGCTTCTTGTCTCCGAGGGCGATGTGGTGGAAGCTGGAGATAAGATAATTGAAGGAACAATAAATCCTCGTTCCCTTTTAAGAATTAAAGGAGTTCGTGCCGTTCAGGAGTATCTTGTTAATCAGGCCCAGATGGTTTATAGATCTCAGGGAGTTAAGATCAATGTGAAGCACTTTGAGATAATCGTTAGACAGATGATGAGGAAGGTAGAGGTAGAGGATCCTGGTGATACCGATTATCTACCTGGAGAACAGGTGGATAGAGTTGAGTTTGAGGAAGTTAATAACAGGGTGAAAGCACAGGGTGGAAAACCTGCAACTGTAAAACCTGTTCTACTGGCTATTCCAAAGGCTGCCCAGGAGGATAAGGATAGTTTTCTCTCTGCTGCTTCTTTCCAGCGTACCAAACAGGTTCTTGCTGATGCTGCGGTAAAAGGTCAGGTGGACGACTTAAAGGGCTTGAAAGCTAATGTTATCCTTGGGAGATTAATACCTGCTGGTACTGGTTTTAGAAATGAACATGATGGCAATAGTTAAGTCATTTAAAGGAGATTTTACTTATGCCTACCATTAATCAACTGGTGAGAAAAGGTAGAAAAAAGGTGAAAAAGAAGGGGAAAAGTCTTGCTCTGGAGAAATCTCCTCAGAAAAAGGGTGTATGTGTCTCTGTTAGGACTCTTACACCTAAAAAGCCCAATTCAGCTCTTAGAAAGGTAGCCAGGGTAAGACTTTCCAGTGGGAAAATGGTAACTGCTTATATTCCTGGGGAAGGGCATAATTTGCAGGAACATTCTATTGTGCTGGTAAGAGGAGGGAGAGTTAAGGATCTGCCGGGAGTTAAATACCATATTATAAGAGGAACTATGGATGCTGCGGGAGTGGAAGGTAGAAAGAAGGCCCGTTCAAAATACGGACAGAAAAAAAGCGGTTAAAGATTTTCTTTTTTAAAAAATAGGAGATAGTAAATGGCAAGAAGAAGAATTGCCGAGAAAAGAGAAGTAACCCCAGATCCGGTTTATAACAGTAAAGTTGTAGCTAAACTGATTAATAAGCTTATGCGAGATGGAAAAAAGAGCAAGGCCGAGAAGATATGTTATGAGTGTTTTGATATAATTAGAAAAAGAACCAAAAAAAATCCTCTGGAGGTATTTTTAACTGCTCTTGATAATGTTAAGCCAACACTTGAGGTTCGCCCTCGAAGGGTGGGGGGAGCTACTTATCAAGTTCCAACAGAGGTAAGGCCGGAGAGAAGAGAGGCTCTTGCTCTTAGATGGATAGTACAGTTTGCCAGCGAGAGGAAAGGAAGACCGATGAAGGAAAGACTGGCTGAGGAAATTATTCTTGCATCTCGAGGTGAAGGACTGGCAGTTAAAAAAAAGGAAGATACACATAAAATGGCAGAGGCAAATCGTGCCTTTGCTCATTACAGATGGTAACCATGAATAAGTGTTATCCTATAGAGAAAATAAGAAATATCGGTATCGTTGCTCATATTGATGCAGGTAAAACTACAACCACCGAGCGTATCCTCTATTATACCGGTAAAATCCACAGAGTAGGGGAGGTTCATGAGGGTACAGCGGTTATGGATTGGATGGAGCAGGAAAAAGAGAGGGGTATTACTATAACCTCAGCTGCTACTACCTGCAGGTGGAAAGGACACCGTATTAATATTATAGATACACCTGGACATGTAGATTTTACAGTTGAGGTGGAAAGAGCTCTTAGAGTCCTTGATGGAGTTTTAATAATTTTCTGTGGAGTGGAAGGAGTTGAGCCCCAGTCAGAGACAGTATGGCGCCAGGCTAATAAGTACCGTATTCCCCGTATCACTTTTATTAATAAACTTGATCGAGTTGGTTCTAATTTTTTCAGAGTTGTTGATCAAATAAAAAGGAAATTTCAACTTGTACCCCTTGTACTTCAGCTGCCCGTTGGTGAGGAAGAGGAATTTAGAGGAATGGTAGATGTTGTGAGGATGCGTGCTCTTATATGGGAGGGGGATGAACTGGATGCAGAGATTAGAGAGGAGGAAATCCCCCGGGAACTTAAAGAAAAAGCTATTAGCTATCATCATGATTTAGTTGAAAAAGCAGCAGAATCCAGTGATGATTTACTGGAAAAATTTCTGGAAAAGGGGGAGCTTTCAGTTGAAGAAATAAAAAAGGGGATAAGAAAACTCACCTTAGATCATAAGGCCGTTCCTATTTTCTGCGGAACTGCTTTAAAAAATAAAGGAATAAGGCCTCTTCTTGATGGAATTGTTGATTATCTTCCCTCTCCGGTTGATATACCCCCGGTAGAGGGGACAAATCCTCTGACAGGGGGAAAGGAAAAAAGACTTCCTTCTGAAAAGGAACCTTTTTCAGCACTTGCTTTTAAAATAGCAACCGATCCTTATATGGGAAGGCTTACTTATTTTAGAATTTATTCGGGAATATTAAAAACAGGAAGTTCTGTTTACAATTCAACTAAGCACCAGAGGGAGCGTGTGGGTAGAATTTTGGAAATGCATGCTAACTATCGAATAGATAGAAAGGAGATGTGCGCTGGAGAAATTGGAGCTATTTTAGGCCCCAAGAATATTGATACCGGTAATTCTCTATGTGATGAAAATCATCCTATTGTTTTTGAATCAATAAGATTTGCCGATCCTGTTATCTCACTGGCCATTGAGCCAAAGTCTAAATCTGAACAGGATAAATTAGCTGATGCTCTTTCTAAACTTACTCAGGAAGATCCTACATTTAAGGTTAGACAAAATGAGGAAACTGGCCAGACCATAATTTCTGGAATGGGAGAGCTTCATCTGGAGGTTATATTAGATAGGCTCAGGAGAGAATTCGGAATTCATGTTAACACCGGTGAACCTCAAGTTGCATATAAGGAGAGTATTAGAAAGAAAGCTCAGGCAAGGGGTAGGTATATTCGACAGACTGGAGGAAGAGGTCAGTACGGAGATGTTTTTATCCAGGTAGAGCCCAGAAGGGACAGTGAGGAGATTTTTATAGATAAAACAAAGGGAGGTGTTATTCCCAAGGAGTTTATACCGGCTATTCAAAAAGGAATTGAGCAGGGACTTCTCTCAGGTGTTCTGGCAGGTCACCCCCTTGTTAACGTTAAGGTTACTTTACTTGATGGTTCCTATCATCCTGTGGACTCCTCTGAGTATGCTTTTAAGACTGCAGCGTTTATTGCCTTTCGAAAAGCTGTTCAACAGGCAGATCCTTATCTTCTGGAGCCTATAATGAAGGTAGAGATTAAAACACCAGCGCAGTTTTTAGGTGATATTATTGCCGATCTTTCATCCCGTAGAGGACATATTTTATCTACGGAAACCTCCGGGGAGATGAAAATTATAACTGCCTATGTCCCTCTTGTTGAACTATTTGGGTATGTTACTCGACTTCGCTCTTTATCCCAGGGAAAGGCTCTACCCAATATAGAATTTTCTCATTACCAGGAAGTACCAAGAGAAAAAATGAATAAGATTTTAGGGAGATAAAAAATACAATAACCGAGTTACAACTACTCAAGGGAGTATAAAGGTATGCCCGTACAGAAAATTAGAATTCGCTTGAAAGCTTACGACCATAAAATACTGGATCAGTCGGTAAAAAGAATTGTTGAGACTATTGAGCGTACCGGTGCAAAGGTCTGTGGTCCTATTCCTTTACCTACAAAAGTTAGCAGATATACTGTACTTCGTTCCCCTCATACCCATAAGGATTCAAGAGAGCAGTTTGAAATAAGGGTTCACAAGCGGGTGATAGATATTCTGGATTCCAATCCAAAGACTATTGATGCTCTTATGGGAATGAATCTACCTACAGGGGTTCATGTAGAGGTAAAGCTATAATTTATGGTTTAAGTTTTAAAGAAATAAAGACGGTGGGAAAAGAATGAAGGCTATTTTGGGAAAAAAGTTGGGAATGACACAGGTATTTGAAGGAGATGAGGTGGTTCCTGTCACTGTCTTAAAGGCAGGACCCTGTGTTGTGGTTAGAAAAAAAGAAGAGGAAAAGGATGGGTATACTGCTGTTCAAATTGGTTTTGGAGAGGTTAAAGAGAGAAAATTAACAAAGCCGCAATTGGGTTACTTTAAAAAATACGGTGTTGATCCCAAGCGTTATCTATGTGAGATAAGGGTTGGCAGGGAAGATCTTTCCTCTTACAATTCAGGAGATGAGATAAGGGTAAATGTTTTTAAAAAAGGTGAGCTTGTAAGGGTAAGCGGTGTATCGAAAGGAAAGGGTTTTGCGGGTGTAATGAAACGGTATGGATTTGGTGGAGGACCAGCTTCTCATGGAGCAGGTCAGTGGCATCGCCGCCCGGGATCTATAGGAGCTTCATCTGATCCTTCCCGGGTATTTAAAGGTAAAAAAATGCCAGGGAGAATGGGTAAGGATAAGGTAACCGTGAGGAATTTAAAAGTAGTTGATGTAGTTGAAGAGGATGATCTGTTGTTAATAAAAGGAGCAATTCCAGGTAAAAATGGAAGTATAGTGTTAGTAAAAGGTGAAGGAAGCTAATATGGAGTGGAAAATCTATAATATGCAGGGTGAGGAAATAGGTAGTTACGAACTGGATGATATTTTTCAGGGAGAGGTAAATCAGCCCATCTTGAGAGAGGCCTTTTTATCTTATCAGACAAATATTCGCCAGGGAACCGTTTCTACTAAGACAAGAGGTGAGGTAAGTGGAGGTGGAAGGAAACCCTGGCCCCAGAAGGGAACCGGTAGAGCAAGGGCTGGTAGTATAAGATCTCCTCTGTGGGTTGGAGGAGGGACTGTTTTTGGCCCCAGACCACGTAGATTTAGTTATTCTCTTTCAAAGAAAAAAAAGAAATTAGCTTTAGTCTCAAGCTTGAGGTTAAAAATACAAGAGAAAAAAATGTTTATAGTGGATGAACTCAAAGTTGATAAGGGAAAAACAAAAGAGATGGTTTCATTTTTAAATAATTTTTCTCGGGTAGCTAACTTAAATGGAGGGATCCTTCTAATTTTAAATGGAAAAGATGAAAAAATTAACAGAGCTTCCTCTAACATAAAGAACCTAACTTTAATTCAACCATCTAATGTTTGTGCTTATCATATTCTTTCACATGAGAGTATTTTTTTAACCCGTGATTCTCTATCTAAACTTACTGAGAGGTTAAAGGGATGAGTAAAGATCCTTACAGTGTAATTTTGGCACCTGTGGTTACCGAAAAATCAACCGATCTCCAGCAGGCAGGTGTTTATGTATTTAAAGTACCCCTTGATGCAACTAAAATTGATGTGAAGAATGCCGTTGAGGAACTTTTTAATGTAAGAGTGGAGAAGGTTAGAACCTTGAGAGTTAATCCTAAGTTAAGGAAATGGCGGGGAAGAGTTGTTGGTAAGACAAAGCGCTGGAAAAAGGCTATTGTTAAGTTAAAAGAAGGTCATAGTATTGATCAATTAGGAGTTTAAAATGGCTATTAAGGTTTATAAACCCACATCACCGGGGAGAAGACATCAGACTGGTTTGTCTTTTTCTGAAATTACCAAGAAGGAGCCAGAAAGCTCTTTGGTTATAGATTTGAAGAAGGCAAGAGGAAGAAATAATCAGGGCCGCATCACCTCTCGTCATAGAGGGGGAGGAGTTAAGAGGAAATATAGAATAATAGATTTTAAAAGGGATAAGGATGGAATACCGGCAAAGGTTATAGCAATAGAGTATGATCCTTATAGATCTGCGAATATTGCTCTCCTTCAGTATAAGGATGGTGAGAAGAGGTATATAGTTGCTCCTAAGTCTCTTAAAGTAGGAGATGAAGTTATCTCAGGTGAGGATGCTCCAATTAAACCGGGAAATACCCTTCCTCTTTCCAGAATACCGGAGGGAACTGCTATATACAACATAGAGTTGAGAAAAGGCAAAGGTGGGCAACTGGTTCGCGCTGCAGGTACCTCAGCTGAGCTTCTCTCTAAGGAAGATGAGTATGCACAGATTAAGCTTCCTTCAGGTGAGATACGTCTTGTGCCTCTTGAGTGCAGAGCCACTGTAGGTGAGGTTGGGAACGAGGATCACGAGAATGTTCAAATAGGTAAGGCAGGTAGGGCTCGTTGGATGGGGAGGAGACCTTATGTTCGTGGTTCAGCTATGAATCCAATTGATCATCCTCATGGTGGTGGAGAAGGTCGAAGTGGTCCGGGCAGACATCCTGTGAGTCCATGGGGGAAACTTACCAAAGGAAAAAAGACA
Source organism: Candidatus Aerophobota bacterium (assembly GCA_021163905.1). Taxonomy (GTDB): domain Bacteria; phylum Aerophobota; class Aerophobia; order Aerophobales; family B3-G15; genus JAGGTG01. Next base: position 4,804 of record JAGGTG010000020.1, on the reverse strand, counting down.
AGAAAAAAGAGAAAGTTATCTGATAAATTGATAATTCAACGGAGAAAATAGTAAGGAGGGGGATATGTCTCGTTCAGTAAAAAAGGGTCCATGGGTAGACCAGCATTTAATCGAAAAAGTAGAGAAAATGAGAAAGGAAGCTCGAAAAAAGCCTATCAAAACCTGGTCAAGAAGGTCCACGATAATTCCAGAATTTGTAGGTTTTACCTTTGCCGTCCATAACGGAAAGGATTTTCATAATGTGTATATTACCGAAGATATGGTGGGACATAAATTAGGAGAATTTGCCCCGACAAGAAGATTTGATCATCACGGTGCTCATACTAAAAGAGTTATTGCACCTAAATAAAGTCAGGATTTGAAAATGGAAATAAAAGCAACAGGAAAATACATAAGAGTTTCTCCTTTTAAGGCCCATAAGGTTGCGAGTTTAATTCAGGGAAAGTCGGTGGATGAGGCTATAAATATTTTAAAATTAACCACTAAAAAAAGCTCCGGTATTATAGATAATATTCTTCAATCAGCAATAGCTAATGCTAAGAATCAGTATGGTTTGTCTCAGGAGAGTTTGTTTGTCAAAAGAGCACAGGTTGATAAAGGTCCGACTATGAAAAGGATAAAACCAAGAGCAAGAGGTAGAGCCGATCTAATGCGAAGAAGAACATCTCATATTACAATTGTTCTTGACACAAGATAAGCTATGGTTAAATAATAATATATCTTAAATAAAGCGTTAGCAAAGGAGGTAATTTTTGGGTCAAAAAGTTCATCCAGAAGGATTAAGATTAGGTGTGATTAAGGGATGGCAATCTCGCTGGTATGCAGATGACAAAGATTATGCTAAGTTTTTACAGGCGGATCTTAAAATTAGAGAGCATCTTTTGGATAGATTTAAAAGGGCAAATATTTCTGATATTTTAATAGAAAGGGCTACTAATAAACTAAGGGTAACTATATATGCTGCCCGTCCTGGAATAATTATTGGTAAAAAGGGAGAAACAATAGAAAAAACAAAAGAGGAAATTGCAAAGTACGCTCCAAATAATAAGATATTCCTCAATGTTCAGGAAGTATCGCAACCGGAACTTGATGCCCAGCTGGTGGCTGATAGAATAGCTTTTCAGCTGGAAAGAAGGATAAGTACCAAAAGAGCCATGAGAGAGGCAATTTCCAGAGTTATGGATATGGGAGCAGAGGGGGTAAAGGTGATGTGTAAAGGAAGAATAGGAGGAGCAGAAATAGCAAGAAAAGAATGGATGAAGGAAGGTAAAATTCCTCTACATACTCTTAGAGCTGATATTGATTACGGAACATCCACGGCTCATACTACTTATGGATGTATTGGTGTAAAGGTCTGGATTTATAAGGGAGAAGTTTTACCTTTTGGGGAACATCCAATGGAGGAATTAGAAAATGCCGCTACAGCCGAAGAGAGTTAAGTATAGAAAGGCACAAAGAGGAAGAATTAAAGGTATAGCTACCAGCGGGGATGAGCTTAGTTTTGGAGAATATGGTTTAGTTGCCGAGGAAGGTGGTTGGATAACTGCTCGACAGATTGAAGCAGCTCGCGTGACTATTGTACGAAGTTTAAAACATGAGGGGAGATTGTGGATCAGGATTTTTCCCGATAAACCAATTACGAAAAAGCCACTTGAAACGAGAATGGGTAAGGGAAAGGGAGAGCCTGCCTTCTGGGTAGCTGTTGTACGTCCTGGTAGAGTTCTTTTTGAAATTGGAGGCATTGGGGAGGCTAAGGCAAGAGAAGCTCTTACTCTTGCCTCTCATAAACTTCCTATAAGTGTAAGATTTGTTTCCGCTAAAGAGGTTATGGTATGAGGATGAGTGAGTTAAGAGAACTGGAAAAAGGGGATTTAATAGAAAAATTAAATAATCTTCAACGTCAGCTTTTTGATTTGAAGATCCAGATGGCCCAGGGTAAAATGACCACTCCTTCCAAGATAAAGCAGGTAAAAAAGGATATAGCCCGGATAAAGACTTTATTAAGGGAAAGAGAACTTGGAATAAATAGAGGAGCTTTAAGTTGAAAGGAAGTTCTAAAATCCGAATAGGAGAAGTAGTTAGTGATAAGATGGATAAAACCGTGGTGGTAAAAATTCAGCGCAGAATTTCGCACCCTCTATACGGAAAAATTATAACCAAGAGCGAGAGGGTTAAGGCTCATGACGAAAAGAATGAGTGTAGGCCGGGAGATACGGTAAAAATACAGGAGACAAGGCCTTTATCAAAAGAAAAACGCTGGAGGGTAGTAGAAATAATAAAAAGGGAAGAGAAGGTTCAATGATTCAACTTAGAACATATTTAACAGTAGCTGATAATTCAGGGGTAAAGAAGATAATGTGTATTGGTGTTTTGGGAGGATCTTATCGCCGATACGCCAGGATAGGGGATGTAATTGTTGGTTCGGTTAAAAAGACTATTCCTAATTCTGAGATTCCCAAAGGTCAGGTAGTTAAAGCGGTGGTGGTAAGAACAAAGAAGGAGATGAGAAGGAAGGATGGAACTTATATAAGATTCGATGAAAATGCCGGGGTACTTATCGATAATGCTGGTAATCCAAGAGGAACACGGATTTTTGGACCGGTGACAAGAGAACTTAGAGATAAAAATTTTATGAAGATAATTTCTTTGGCTCCGGAAGTTCTCTAAAAGGGGTAAGTTATGTCAAGGATCAAGGTAGGAGATGAGGTGGTTGTACTTTCGGGGAAAGATAAGGGGAAAATAGGGAAGGTAATTGAACGTATTCCGAAAGAAAACAAATTAGTCGTGGAGGGGGTTAATGTTGTTAAGCGCCATATCAGGGCAAGGAGAAGAGGCCAGGAAAGTGGAATTGTGGAAAAGGAAGCTCCTATTCCGTCCTGTAAAGTTATGCTTATCTGTCCTCGCTGCGGGAAAAGAACAAGGATAGGTGTGAAAATAACCGAACTGGCAGAGGGAGAAAAAGAAAAGCTTAGAATATGCAAAAAGTGTGGAGAAGTTATCGATTGAGGTTTAAAAAATGGCCAGATTAAAAGAAATCTATAGGAAGGAAGTTGTCCCCCAGTTAATGAAAGAGCTGGGTTTTGATAATCCCATGAGGGTTCCAAGAGTTGAAAAAGTATGTGTAAATATTGGTCTTGGCCGCGCAAAAGTTGAACCAAAACTAATGGATTCTGCTAAAAAGTCTTTGGCTATGATAACGGGACAGCAACCAGTGGTGACCAGGGCTAAAAAGTCTATTGCTGGGTTTAATTTAAGGAAAGGTATGGTTATAGGATGTAAGGTAACTCTCAGAGGAGATATGATGTACGAATTTTTAGATCGTTTTTTCAATTTAGCTATGCCTCGCATTCGAGATTTTCACGGGGTTTCTCCTGATGTTCTGGATGGCAGGGGAAATTTAACTATAGGTTTAAGAGACCAGATGATTTTTCCTGAAGCAGAATATGAGGTAGCTTCAAAACTTCCAGGTCTTTCTGTTACTATTGTCACAACTGCCAGGAATAATGAAGAGGCAAAAAAGTTACTTCAAAAACTGGGCATGCCCTTTAGTAGTAGTTGATGTATGGGTGTAATTTTAAGAAATTTTAAAAAAGAGGATAAATTAATATGGCAAAAAAAGCCTTGATTGAGAAATCCAGAAGAGAGCCGAAATTTAAGGTGAGAAAATACAACAGGTGTCAGCGTTGTGGTAGACCCCGGGGGTATTTTCGTAAATTTGGTTTATGCCGACTGTGTCTTCGTGAGTTAGCCCATAAGGGCTATCTTCCCGGTGTAAAGAAGGCGAGTTGGTGAGAGAGGAATGTAACAAGTGAAATGTGAGAGGTAAAATATGCAGACTGATCCAATTGCTGATTTTTTAACTCAAATTAGAAATGCTAATTTGGTTTATAAAGAAAGTATAGAGACATCAGCCTCTAAACTTAAGGAAGCTATTGCCGAGGTTATGGCCAAGGAGGGGTATATTAAGGGGTACAGGATAAAGGTGAGAGGTGGTAAAAGATTTATTGAACTGTACCTTAAATATTCCCCTGAGGGAGAAAGGGTGATTACCTATTTAAAAAGAATTAGTAAGCCTGGAAGGAGAGTTTACGTTAATAAAGATCAAATTCCAAAGGTTAGAAATGGGCTGGGTATATGTATTCTTTCTACATCAAGAGGTATTTTAACAGATAGGCAGGCAAGAAAACTGGGAGTAGGAGGAGAAGTTCTCTGTTACGTATGGTAAGGAGGGTTGGAAAATGTCAAGGATAGGAAAAAAGCCAATTCCCATTCCAGAAGGAGTTGAGGTTTCTATCCAGGATGGAAAAATAAAGATTAAAGGATCCAAAGGCGAGTTGCAGCAAAGTATACCTTTTTGCCTTAAAGTTACAGTTGAGGATAACCAGATTTTAGTTAAAAGGATAAGGGAGGATAAACAGGCAAGAGTTTTACATGGGACTATAAGGAGTTTAATATTTAATATGGTAAAGGGTGTATCAGAGGGATACGAGAAAGAGTTGAAGATTGTTGGTATGGGCTATAGAGCTAAATTAGAGGGGAGGAAGCTATCTTTAAACCTTGGTTTTTCCCATCCTGTTGAGTATATTGCCCCCGAAGGGGTTAATATCCAGGTTCCAGATCCTACTACCATAAAAATTTCAGGATGTGATAAACAAAAGGTTGGAGAGGTAGCCGCACAGATACGCAGTTTTAAAAAGCCTGATCCTTACAAGGGAAAAGGAATCAGGTACAAGGATGAGGTTGTAAAACTCAAAGTTGGGAAGGCGGCTCTGGGTGGTAAAGGATAAGCTGGTTATCTGGTCTA
>JAGGTG010000131.1 GCA_021163905.1 Candidatus Aerophobota bacterium | reverse complement strand
GGGCTCTCTGGGTATCCCACGGAAGACGGCCTCGCTATAGTTTAGTATCACCTCTAACTTCTCTGCAGCTCGGCCTCCGAGGTTTGGCTGTGCTATACTTTAGTGAAGAGCTAACTTATCTGCTCGCCAAAAAGAGGCTTCCTTAGGGATACCCAGAGAGCCTTTTAGAGGAATATTTGTGAAAAAAAGTGTCCCAATGTCAGGTTTTTCAAATTGACTTACTGGTTAATTGGCTTGTTACGGGGAGGGGGAGATCATTTTTCTTCTTCCTCCAGAGTGGCAAGGGCAAGTCGAAAAACTTTTCTTACCCAGGGTTCCTTTAGAGAAAGTACGGTAGCAGGAGAACTAAGAGCCTGACGGATCCTGGAGATCAGACTTTCCTTTTCCTCTATTCTGTATTTTCCACCTTTTTCTAAAACCTGCAGGGTGGGTTGCATCTTACTTTGTACAAGAACATCTACTATACGTTTAACCAGATAAAGATCTTTATCATCAAGTAACTCAGTTGACTTTAAAAGCTCCTGTCTTTTTTCATCTTTCAAAAGATCTTTTATCTCTTCGGGGAAAAAATCAAGCGTTCCTGTTATGCTGTCATCCTCAAAAAAATAACTTAATGGGACGGAAAAGGACCTGCCTATTTTCTCCAGCATTTTAAGAGAAGGATACTGCTCTCCCCTTTCCAATTTTCCTATATAAGTGTAATCTACCTTACCAGGAATACGGGAGGCAAACTCCTTTTGAGTTAAACCGAGTTTTTTTCTTAAAGCTCTTAGTTTATCTCCAACACCCATTCTTACCTCGCTTCGTATATACTAAACCATTTACCCTGATTGTCAATTATTCTAATATTTTTAACATCTATTGACAGGTGGAATTTATCAGATACTATTATCTAAGACCTTCCAAAATAGCAAGAGGATGCTGAAATGCCTGATTTTGTTCATCTTCATACCCATAGTGATTACAGCCTTTTAGATGGAGCCTGCAGTATTTCCAGGTTAGTTGACCAGGCTTACCGAATGAATATGCCAGCTCTTGCCCTTACTGATCATGGTAACCTATTCGGAGCAATAGAATTTTACCAGAAGGCTTCACGAAGAGGGATAAAGCCAATAATTGGCTGTGAGGTTTACGTTGCTCCTGATTCTCGCTTTAAAAAGAGAAAAGCAAGAGGAGAAGATGTTGCCTACCATTTAACTCTTTTGTGTAAGAATAAAGAGGGATACCAGAACCTGATGGAACTTGTTAGCAGAGGATTCACAGAGGGTTTTTATTACCATCCAAGAGTTGATAAAGAATTGTTGTTAAAATTCAAGGACGGTATTATAGCTCTCTCGGGATGTTTAAAGGGGGAGATACCTTCCCTTCTTATAAAGGGTGAAATAGATAAGGCAAGGGAGATAGCAGGATGGTTCAAAGAAGTTTATGGGGATGATTTTTATCTTGAAGTTCAATCCACCGGTCTTGAAGAACAAAATTTAATTAATCCTCTGTTAAAAAGACTCGGCGAGGAACTTTCCATACCACTTGTAGCTACTAATGATGTTCATTATCTTAACCGGGAAGATGCAAAAGCACAGGAGGTGCTTTTATGCATCCAAACAGGAAAAACACTGGAGGATAGCCAGCGTTTAAAATTTTCCTCCTCTGAATTTTATTTTCGAAGTCCAGAGGAAATGGCAAATAACTTTAGCCAATTTGAAGAGGCTATCAGCAACTCTCTGGAAATTGCGAAAAAATGTAACTTAATTATGGAGAAAGAAAAAATACACCTTCCCCTTTACCACCCTCCAGAGGGGTGGAATCTGACAGATTACCTAAAACATCTATGTGAAAAGGGACTAACACTACGTTATCCTTCCCATGTGCCACAGGAAGTCAGAGAAAGGTTGAATTATGAGTTAGATATTATCCTGAAGATGGGTTATGCTGGATATTTTTTGATAGTATGGGATTTTATCCGTTACGCAAGAGAAAAAGGAATACTGGTTGGCCCGGGGAGAGGATCGGCAACGGGAAGTCTTGTCGCCTATCTTTTAGGTATAACACAAATTGACCCTCTAAAATATGGATTAATATTTGAAAGATTTTTAAATCCGGAAAGGAAAACCCTGCCGGACATAGATATAGATATTCAGGATAACCGCAGGCAAGAAGTGATTGAGTATGTAAGGGAAAAATATGGAAAGGAGAACGTTGCCCAAATTATTACCTTTGGAACAATGGCTGCCCGTGCAGCTGTACGTGATGTTGGTAGAGTTCTTGGTATGCCTTATGCAGCTGTGGACAAAATTGCTAAATTAATTCCACCAAATAAACAGCTAAAAATAGCTATAGAGCAAAGCAATGAGATAAAAGAGCTTATAGCCACCGATGAGAAGGTTAAAAATTTATTTGAAATTGCCCAGAGAATTGAAGGATTAACAAGACATGCCTCAACTCATGCAGCTGGAGTTGTGATAACTCCAGATAAACTCACCCATTACACACCTCTTTACAAAACCAACAAAGATGAAATCACAACCCAGTATGAAATGTACTCTCTTGAGGCTATAGGCCTACTTAAAATGGACTTTTTGGGGCTTAAGACTCTTAACGTTATTAAAGAAACCCTGGATCTTGTTAAAGAACATAAGGGTAAGGAAATTAACCTTGAGGATATACCTTTAAACGATAAAGCAACTTATCAGCTTCTCTCAAGAGGTGATACCTTGGGTGTTTTCCAGCTAGAAAGTAGAGGAATGCAGGATCTTTTAAAAAGATTGAAACCTACAAAATTTGAGGATATTATTGCTGTTCTTGCTCTATACAGACCAGGTCCCCTGCAAAGTGGAATGGTGGATGATTTTATTCGTAGAAAAAACGGCCAAAGCAAAGTTGAGTATCTCCATCCCAAGCTAAAACCTATTTTAGAGGAAACCTATGGGGTAATTCTCTATCAGGAACAGGTGATGAAAATCGCAAATGAGCTTGCTGGATTTAGCCTGGGAGAAGCGGATATTTTAAGAAGGGCTATGGGTAAGAAAATATCTAAACTTATGGATGAGCAAAGGGAAAAATTCGTTGAAGGAGCAACAAAAAAAGGTATTGATATACAAATTGCAGAAAAGCTATTTGAGCTTATGGCTCATTTTTCAGGATACGGTTTTAATAAATCCCATTCTACCGGGTATGCCTTAATATCCTATCAAACAGCTTTTTTAAAAGCAAATTATCCACTGGAATTTATGGCAGCCCTTCTGACCTCAGAAAAAGATAATACAGACAAGCTAACTTTTTACATAAATGAATGCCATAAAATGGGAATTAAAGTCTTGCCTCCTGACATTAACAAATCCGAGGCTAATTTCACAGTGGAAAAGGATAAAATAAGATTTGGTTTAACTGCTATAAAAAATGTAGGGGAGGCTGCTATATCTGCCATTATTACTGAAAGAAAGAAAGAAGGTAAATTCAGGTCTATTTTTGATTTTTGTAAGAGAATTGATCTTAGAGTGGTCAACAAAAAAGTCCTGGAAAGCCTTATAAAGTCCGGAGCTTTTGATTCTCTTCCCGGTCACAGAGCCCAAAACCTTGCAGTTATCGATGAGGCTGTAGAAAAAGCTACCAGAATTAATAAAGAAAAAAGTAAGGGACAACTTTCACTTTTTGTTAGCTCTCAAAAAAAAGAGGAGAAAGATCAACTTCCCTCCATAGAAGAGGCCCCCAGAAGTACAAGATTAAATTGGGAAAAGGAGCTTCTGGGAATTTATTTATCAGGTCATCCCCTTGATGGATATAGAAAAAGAGTATCCTGTTATTCCACTCATTCTGTTGAAAATTTGAAAAAAATAGAAAATGGGAAATCGGTGAGAGTGGCAGGAGTAATAAATGCAGTAACTTTAAAAAAAGATAGAAAAGGAAAACCAATGGCTTTTATCACTGTTGAGGATTTAAACTCAGATATTGAAGTGGTTGTGTTTTCCAAGGTATATGAAAGGTGCCTATCCTCTATAAAAGAAGGAGCATTAATAGGTATCGAGGGAAAGGTGGACAAAACAACTGATCCCCCAAAACTGGTAGCTCAAAATATCTACAGTTTCTCCAAGATAAAAAGTATGCCCGGCAGTTTCCATATCCAGCTTGATCCTGAAAACTGGAGAAAAGACAAACTGGAAAAAATAAAGGGTATTCTTGAAAAGGGGAAGGGAGGAAATTCTGTTTATCTTCACTTTAAAGGATCAAATGGAGAAAGTATCGTTGTTAAATCAAAATCCTTGAAAGTAGATTTTTCTGAACAGCTCATAAGACAAATAGAAGAATTAATTGGGGATGGAAAGTGTTGGTTAGGGGAAAGGTAAAGGGTTAAAATATTCCTCCAAATAATAAAAAGATTTTTCCCCTTCTTTTGTTATAATCAAGTGGCCAGACAACCCCTACACGCATTACCAGGGAATACTTGCCAAATGGTAACATTCTCAAACGAAGTTCTGTCCCTATATCTCTAAGTATATTACTTTTATCCAACTTCTCTTCCTGCTTCCAGGAGGTACCCATATCGTAAAAAATGGCTCCTCCTAAGCTGTCAAAATAAAAAGAGGAGGAACCCCCCATTCTTCGTAGCCAGTTGAATCTATACTCAATCGAAGATAGGGCGATATTCTCTCCCGTAAGAAAGTCTTCTGGATATCCTCTCAAATCATTCCACCCTCCAAGAGAAAAGACAATCCGAGGGGATACCTGTTTATTTTTAACACTTTCCCCCATTAACCTAAAGGCAAGGGTTTTATTTTTTGAAATTCTCCAGTAATCTCGAAGATCAATTTTCCCCATTAGATAATCCAATTCACTCCCTAAACTATGATCTGACCACTTTAACCTTAAATCCATTACCTTTCCCCAGGGAAGAAGCTCGGGCTCTCTAACGGGCATTAAATTAAAGTAGGTCATTCCAAGTTCCACTTCTCTGATATTACCTTTCCACGGCACAAGCTCAAGGGAGGGGGTAAATAGGCATGTACTCAGATATTCAGAGGAATACCCAAGTTGAAATGATAGCCTATCATTCAGAGGATAAAACATTCCACCAACTCCTCCTGAAACCTCAACAGGGAAATACTCACCCTTAAAATACGAATATCCCTTAAAGCTGTATAGGTCTGTCCATAAAGTGGGTGTAAAACTTCTGTTTACATACAAAATCTCATATTGGGTATTATCAGATAAATAAACTGAACCTGCCAGCTGATGCTTCTCCAGGGTATCAGATGCATAAAAATCTACCGAAAAAAAGGAACCTTCCTCGTCAATTGAAAACCAGGGAAGTATATAGTGCAGCTTTATCTCTGGTTTATAGGGATATTCCTTCATCTCAACAGATTTTTCCGGAGGGATAAAGCGGGATATTAACCTGCTCTTTTTATCAGAGGTCTCTTTTTTCTTTGTTATCTCCACTTTTCTTAAAGAAATTTTCTGCATTATCTTTAACTTTTTAAACTTAAAAATATAAATTGAAAAAACCCCATTTTTATAACCAGAAATGGCTATCTTTTTGCCATCGGGGGAGAAATTAGGATCAAAAATTCCTCCTGCTACACTGGTATACCTTACAAGCTCCCTATCCTTTAATCCTATTGACCACAGATTAAAGACCCCTTTTTCTCTATCAGATACAAATATTATCTTTTTGCCGTCGGGGGAGAAATTAGGACATCTATCATCCGCACTATCTCTTGTTAAAGGGTACATTTTTTTATCTTTCAAATTCAAGATAAAAATATCCCTCTTACCTTTTTCAAATCTAACAAAAACTATCTTTTTGCCATCGGGAGAAAAGCTTGGTGTAAAATTTTGAGTAAGTCCATCCCTGTCGTTGGTTAACTGAATAAGCTTACCTGTAGTGGGGAAAAGAATATATAAATTGGAATTTCCTCCCTCTTTTCTAACAAAAACTATCCTGTCCCCTCTCGGAGAAAAGAAAGGCTGAAAGGCTCTTTTTCCGTAAGTTAATCTTTTAATCTTTCCGGTATTTACATTGATCTTATAAAGATCTGATAAAAAAGCTCTTTCTGGGGGGTAAAATTCAACTTTTGAATAAACTATATACCTTCCATCTGGAGAAAAGGAAAAAGAGGGGTTAATCCCGCTCACAAGTTTTTTTACCTTTTTACTGTTAAGGTCCATAAGATAAAGATCAAAAATAGCATAATCATATCCCTTATCGGAAACAAAGGCTATTTTATCCTTTTCGGGAGAGAAAACAGGATGTTGATTCCTTGTTCCCCAGTGAAAAAGGGGATTTTCTTTGGATAAAATACCATTTTCCTTTTTTTCATATTTTTTCCTTATCCAATTTCTCCATTCTTCATAAAGCTCCGCTGTATCTTTCCCAATAGCTTTCCTCAGTGCCTGGTCAAAATTAAGAAAGTGGGGCACAGGATAAAGTCCCCCTCCGCCTGATATACTTATAACCCCTACTAATTTTATAAGAGGTTGATTTCTAAGTTCCCTGAATATCCTTGGAATTTTATCCTTACCATAGGTATCAAAAATATACCGCACAAAACTATCTGACTGGTAATAACCACTCATCCTTCCCCATCCATCAAAAAAATAAAAGGCTCCAAGATCTCCCTCGGATAATATTTTTCCCTCCCTTACCTCATCTCCTACAATCATCCTTTTAAGCGAGTGCCATTTCTCACCCTCATATTCAGCCAGTCCTTCAATAAACCACATGGGTAATGCTAAGTTGGCTATCACTTTTCTCAATGCTACAACAGATTCATCTATGGCAGCAAAACTTATATAGTGAGTTAACTCATGTCCTATTACCTCCCTCAACCAGGGAAGACTACCGGCTGTTTGAGATGTATCAGATTGGGCCTGAATAACTATCTTTGGCTCCATAATTGAGGTATAGCCACCTGTTGTATCATTATAGTTCTCGATTACTATAGGAATTTTAGAAGAAGGAGAGTAACCTATATCCGCTGTAAGTCGGGGATAAATATCCTCAGCTACTTTAGCTGCTTGATAGGCACAACTTTTTTCATTTTGATGGTAATAGATTAAAAAATGGGACGTTTCAATTACTCTCCATCTCAACTGGGGATGATTAAACTGGGAGAAAACATCTGGAGTGAGAAAGAAAAGGAAAGAAACTAACAAAACTATAATTTTCACCCCACCTCTTACCTCATTTCGGTCTCTAAGACACCTTTAATCTAAAGTATTTTTCCTACCTTTACTCTTATCTCTCTTACATTTTCAATTCCAACTGTATTATTCAGATAATTTTTAATTACATTTTGTAGCTCATCTATTAACCTTGGAATTTCCCCCTGAGCATGAGCTGCAAGGGTAAGATCCACATCCACTCCTTCCTCTGTAGATTTAACCTTTGCCTTTAGATCCTCAACTCCCTGGACCTCCTTTCCTACTCTCTGGATAAACTCACATATTGCCTTCTGTGATATCTCAATCTCACCCAGAGGATTTCTAAGCGGAATTGTTGTCCCTTTCCCTTCTGTCCAGGTAACTATGGGGAGATAAATACTCAGTCCAAGCAAAAAAATAAACACAACTGATACTCCAATTCGTATTAAAATACCCAACTCCATAGCGGTTAGTGCACTGAAAATGAGAATTTTTGGTAAAATTCCCGCACTAACAAGCAATCCTCCTAAGGATAGGGCACCAAAGGCAACTAATGCTATAACCCACAGGACCTTTTGATAAATCTTCATATTAACCTCCTTGAAGGGAACTTAAGAGGAAAACTTAATCCCTTTAATTGCTATATCTATTTTTTTAACAGAAGCAGTTAATGTCTTTTCCAGCTCCTGTTTGATTTTTCTTTGAAGCTCCTCAACCACAGCTGGTACAGATGTTCCCCTTTTAACAATTAAACCCAGAAAAATCTCCGGGCCTTCAGGGGTTTCTTTGATCTTTATATCTTTTCCCAGAATACCCTTTTTTATAGAGTATACACCATTTACCTCTTTAACTATTTTACTAATTAACTCTATAATTACTTTCTTTTCAACCCGATAATTTTTTTCTTCTTCCAAAGAATCCTCCTTGATACTTATGTATTTTTTAGTATTTCCTCTTCCACAAAATTAGTATAAAAATCACCTTTTATAAATATTTCATGTTGAATTATTCTCTCATGAAAGGGAAGTGTACTTTTAACTCCCTCAATTACAAACTCCTCCAGGGCTCTTTTCATTCTGGATATAGCTTCTGAACGATCCCTACCCCAGCTTATAAGCTTTGCTATAAGAGAATCATAAGATGCAGAAATCGTGTAACCTGCAAACACATGGGTATCCACTCTTATACCAGGTCCTCCCGGGACATGGAAAGCTGTGATTTTCCCTGGAGAAGGAGAAAAATTTTTTTCAGGATCCTCTGCATTAATCCTGCATTCAATAGCGGATCCTTCTATTTTAATATCCTGCTGGGTATACCCAAGAGGCTCTCCTCCAGCTATTCTTATCTGATCCTTTACAAGGTCCCTTCTTGTAACCATCTCTGTAACCGGGTGCTCCACCTGAAGTCGGGTATTCATCTCCATAAAATAAAAATCCCCCTTTTCATCTACCAGGAATTCAACAGTACCTGCTCCAGTATATCCAAGTTCCTTTGCCACTTTTACCGCTATATCTCCCATTTTCTCTCTCATTTTTTGATCAATAAAAGGAGAGGGGGATTCCTCTATTAATTTCTGGTATCTTCTCTGAATTGAGCAATTTCTCTCACCAAAATGAACTATCTGTCCAAAATTATCAGCCATTATTTGAAATTCTATATGTCTTGCCCTGGTAAAGTATTTCTCTATATATAAATCTGGTTTTCCAAAAGCAACCTTAGCCTCCTGCTTAGCAAGGTTAAAAGAGGAATCAAGCTCTTCTTCCTTCCAGACAACTCTCATCCCCCTTCCTCCACCACCCATCGCTGCCTTTAGTATCACCGGATAACCAATTTGATTAATGACCTCCTGTGCTTCTTTTTTACTGCTAATTACATTCTCAGAGCCGGGAACTACCGGAACTCCCGAAGATGCCAGTATATTGCGAGCCTCCACTTTGTTGCCCAGTTTTCTTATAACCTCATGACTTGGCCCAATAAATTCCACACCAGAGCTACGACATACCTCGGCAAACTGCTCATTTTCTGCTAAAAACCCATACCCCGGATGAATAGCATCAGCACCGGCTATCTCAGCTGCGCTTATTATCCGGGGAACATTAAGGTAACTCTCGGCTGGTTCACGAGGACCTATACATATTGCCTCATCGGCAAAAAGCACAGGTAAGGACTTTTCATCCTCCTTAGAAAAAACCACAACCGATTCTATTCCAAGTTCCTTGCAGGCTCTAACAATACGCAAAGCTATCTCCCCTCTATTGGCAATGAGAATTCGATTAAACAAGGATTATTCCTCCTTTTCAATGACAAAAAGCTCCTGATCGTATTCAACAGGTTGCCCATTCTCAACAAGAATACTCTTAATCCTCCCTGTTACCTCTGAGGTTATCTCATTCATAACTTTCATAGCTTCAATAATACATAGAGTCTGGCCGGGATGGACAAACTGACCAACTTCTACAAAAGGTTTTTCCCCTGGTGAGGAAGCCCTATAAAAAGTCCCTACAAGAGGGGACCTCACCGAAATTTCATTACCTTTAGACTCCTCTTCAGCCGGGGATACTTTCACCTGTTCCATATGAGCACCCCTTCTCTCGTAAATTGTTGCAGGTTCGACTTTTTTAACCAGACGAAATTTTATCCCCTTTTCCTCTATTTCAAGTTCGGATAAAGATGAGGACTCAAAAATATCAATTATTTTCCTTAGCTCTTCCAGATTCATTTATCTTGTCCTTTTTGTCTATTTCATCCATCTTCTTGATTTGATTAAGTTCAATGAAAAATAATGTAAAACATTGACTTTGAACAGGTTTTAACTGACAACCAACAAACCGATCAACATTTACTGACTTTTGCCTATATACTCCCCTGTCCTTGTATCCAGACGAATTATATCTCCCTCCTTTATAAAAAGAGGCACCTGCAGTTTGTATCCTGATTCCAGAACAACTGGTTTGGTAGCCGATCCTACTGTATCTCCCTTAAGACCTGGTTCGGCTTTTATCACCTTCATCTCTACAAATGTAGGAAGTTCAATTCCTACCACTTTACCCTCATATATCTGAAAACTAACCTCCAGATTATCCTTTAAAAACGGAATTTTGTCCGGGATCTGATCCTTATGAATAATTTTTTCCTCGTAGGTTTCAAGGTCCATAAAATGGAAATTATCACCATCTCGATAAAGATACTGAGCTGGTTTTTGCTCAATAAAAGCATCCTTTATTTTCTCCTCTGGCTGAAAAACCCTTCTTATGATCTGAGATGTAGAAAGATCTCTCAGTTTAGTTCTAACAAAAGCACCACCTCTTCCTCTTTTCACATGTTGAAATTCTTCAACTACATACAAATTCCCATCTATCTCTATTTTCATTCCTTCTCTAAGATCATTAGCTGTAATCATGGTAGGATCTTCCCTCCTTGAGAGGTTACTAAAACCATATCTTCAATTCTAATTCCTCCCTCACCAGGAAGATAAATCCCTGGCTCAATAGTAACAATCATTCCTTCCTCAAGAGTTTCATCTGAGGTATACCTTACAACAGGCCTTTCGTGAACTTCCAGTCCAACTCCATGTCCTGTTCCATGCAAAATCCCGCTCCCATAGCCTGCTGCACTGATTTTTTCTCTCACCTTTTCATCAATTTTGCAACATTTCACTCCTGGCCTCACGGACTCTATCGCAACTTCCTGAACCTGTTTTACAAGTCTATATATCCTTTTCCACTTCTCAGATACCTCTCCCCAGAGAAAAGTTCTTGTCAAATCGGCACAGTAATCCTCTAACTTAGCTCCTATATCAACAAGTACCAGCTCATTTTTCTTTAACTTTCGATGAGTAGGGCGAGCATGAGGCAAAGAGGTTCTCTCTCCAAAAAGAATTATGGGAGGAAAAGAAACATCTTCTGCTTTCTCAAGAAAGTAATTTACAGCTTCTCTTGCCAATTCCTTTTCAGTAATACCGGGGTGAAAAAATTCCTTTAAGTAATTAAAGGCGGCAACTGTAACCTCACCTGCTTTTCTAATTTTATCTATTTCTCCTTTTTCCTTTATCGATCGAATCTCCTCAACTATACCTTCGCAGGGAATTACTTCTCCTTTAATTTTTTCTCTTATTTTATCGTACTTAGAAAGGGAAAGGTGGTTAGCTTCTATCCCATATTTTTTTAACCTTAACTTTCCTGTTAATTTCTCAAGTTCCTTCTCAAGACTGTCTTCATAAACTATAATTTCTCCCTCCCTTTCCTTTTTCATAACTTCTTCTTTGTATATTGGAGAGCTGATAAAAAAATTCCTTTCCGGAGTAACCAGGACTGCTCCTTCTATCCATACCTGGTAAAGATAAAAAATATTAAGGCTATTGGTTAAAAGAAATGCATCAATTTCTTTTTCTTTTAGTTTACGATTTAACTTTTCCTGACGGGATATCATAATCCTACTCCACATATTTTTTTAAATCCTCATCCTTCAGCATCTCGTCTACCAGATTTTTAACTTTCTGGGAAAGCTCTTTAGCCACTATTAGTAAACCTTTTTCAGAGTTAACGACAATTACATTGGAGAGCCCTATTGCAGCAAGAATTTTATCCTCTCCATTTATAAAAGTTGAATTAGTAGTTTGTATTTCCTTAACCACTCCTCTTATTATGTTGCCTTTCTCATCCTTGGGAAATATTCTCTCCAGAGCCTGCCAATCACCTATATCATCCCAGTAAAAATCTGCCGGGATTACGACAGCTTTTTTTGTCTTCTCCATCACCGCATAATCAATAGATATACTCGGCAGCTCAGGATACACCTTTTCTATAACCTCACTCTCATCAGGCGTACCCAGAGCTTCCTCTATTTTTTTAAGTCCCTCATAAAGGGGAGGAAGATACTTTTTTATCTCTTCCAGAATTACACCGGGATACCAGGCAAACATTCCAGCATTCCAGAGAAAATTTTTACTTTCAAAAAACTCCTTAGCCTTTTTCTGGGAAGGCTTTTCGGTAAATCTTTCCAGTTTATAAAGAGGTATCCCTGAAAGCTCTTCTATTTTCTCTCCTAACTGAAGATATCCATATCCAGTTTCCGGTCTGGTTGGTCTTATACCAATGGTTACAAGATGGCCCCTTTCGGCCTGTTTTATTGCTACTTCCATCACTCTCTTAAATTTATCCTCTCCCTCAATTAAATGATCAGAAGGTAAAACCACCATCGGAAGGTCACCTTTTCTTTTCCGTATCCAGATAGCAGCAAAACCAATACAGGGAGCTGTATCTCTACCCATTGGTTCATCTATCACATACTGGGAGGATAAACGGGGAAGATGGGAGAGTATACCTTCTTTTAATTCTCTACGAGTCACAATAAAGGTATTCTCAACACCAAAAATTCGGGTTGATCTACGATAAACTGATTGAATTAAACTCTCCCTGTTTTTTAAACTTAAAAATTGTTTGGGATGGTTTAATCTGCTCTCAGGCCATAACCTTTTACCAAACCCTCCAGCCATAATGACAGCAATACCCATTTTACCTCCTGTATTTTAAATGAGTTGGTAAAATAATATCAAAAACAGGGACTATGTCAATTTTTCTGGTATATAACCGATAATCATCACATCCAGTATCACCTACTCTATCACCACTGCTGTACCGTAAGCTAAAAGCTCGGCTGCCCCCTGCATTATTGAAGAGGTCATAAATCTTACCCCAACTATAGCATTTGCTCCCAGTTTTTTTGCCTCTTCTATCATACGATCAAGAGACTGTTCTCTTGACTCTGCCATCATCTTGGTGTAATCCACTATCTCCCCTCCTACAATATTACGAAGCCCTGCCATAATGTCTCTTCCAATATTTCGAGCTCTAATAGTATTTCCCTTGACTATCCCCAGAACCTTTACAATCCTTTTACCAGGAATATTTTCTGTAGTTACAACGATCATCTTTTCACCTCCCTCTCTGAAAAAATAATGCTAAAATTTTCGCTATATTTTTAATTTAAAATGTCAAACATACCAAATCCCTGTGGACTTTTGGATCCAAGACCTGCATCATAGGCAAGGGCAATAAGCTCTGGATTCCCCTGTATTCTATAGACCCCCATCCAGCCCTTTACTATTGTCTCCGGACCTTTTTTAGGAGTGTACCTTATTATTTTCTCTGATCCTTTGTTTACCTTTACAGGGAAAATCTTAAAATCATCTGAGGTTGGAGTTTTGTTATAAAAAGATACGTACTTTTTTATAAGGTTTTTTTGAATAAGCTGGGAGAACTCTGGCTCAAAAGGAGAGTAGTAGTAAACTTTCTTTTTACCGTTAGGGGTAAGTAGGGTTGAGTAAATGGTTACAGGGGATAGCATTCTTATAAGGGCTGATGAGGTAGGAGGTGGGGAAAAATGGACCTCAATTGAACTTACTATAAGATGGTTTCCTTTGATAATTACATCTTGAGATCTTGCAAGGGTTTCTGCAAATTCCTGAAGAAAATCACTAACAGGGGAGCTTATCTGTAATTTAAAAGGTTCGGTAAAAACTATTTTTCCATCTTTTTCTTCTATTTTGTATTTTCCTGTTAAACGGGAAAAAGTAAAAAGCCTATAAACCCTTTTCTCATATCTATAACCCTTATTATGCAAAAAATCAGCGAGGTTGCTGGAAATATGGTGATAGATAAAACTCTGGACAGCATAATTGTAGGAAAGGGGAAGTTCCACCGGAAAATCTAAGGCTTGAAAGGTAACTGTTAACCTCATAGCTTTTTAAAGTTTGACATTATAAAATTTTCCTCTTTTTATCCTGTATATCCTTATTAACTTTTTACAACCTACTTTAACTTTATCAGAAAAAGTTAAATTGTCCAACATATCAATTTGACACACACACCGTCTCTGCTAAAATTCCTTTAAACTATAGTAAAAAATGTAAAGGGGGAAAGGAATGGTACCTTTATCCTGGGTAAAGGAGTTATCATCGAGAATAAATGTGGATGAAATGGTAAAACTCGCCTGTCAGCTTATTGAGAAAAAAACGGTAAATCCTCCGGGTAATGAATGTCTGGTTAAAGATATAATTATCAGGTATTTAAAGAAGTTAAACGCCAGGGTAAAGGTAAAAGAGTCCTCTCCTGGAAGGTGTAATATTCTCGGTTATATAGGAGAGGGAAAACCAGAGGTTGCCATAATCTCTCATATGGATGTTGTTCCTCCCGGAGAGGGATGGAAATCTGATCCTTTCCTGCCAAAAATAGAAAATGGGAGAATCTACGGTAGAGGAGCTATAGATAATAAGGGACCTTATGCTGCAAGTTGGGCAGCAGTTAAGGCAATTGTATCATCTAACCTCCCACTCAAGGGAACAATAATTCTTGGAGCAGTTGCTGATGAGGAAAGGGGATCTACTTACGGTATGAAGTATCTTTTAAAGGAAGGATTTTCTCCAGATTTTTGTATTATTCCAGATGGTGGAAGTTTGAATGAAATAGTTATAGGAGAAAAGGGAAGATTAGAAATTCATATTAAAACAAAAGGTAGATCAGCCCATGCCTCACAACCAGAAAAAGGGGAAAATGCTATATATAAGATGGCCGAGTATCTTATACATCTAAAAAATTTAAAACTGGAAGGTAAAGTCCATCCTCTTTTTACCCCTCCTACAATCAGTGTTGGGGAAATAAAAGGTGGGGAGGCTCCCAATATAGTAGCTGATAGTTGCCTTATAACAGTTGATATCAGGTACCCTTTAGAAATGGATGAAAAAGATATTATTCTTCAGCTTAAATCCCTCGCCCATCGCTGTGGAATACAGATAGAGATAGAAAGTGATGTTTTCTCAATTAAGCCTCATCTTCTTGATGAAAAAAATCCTCTGGTTGAAAATTTTAAAACAGTTGCAAATAGCATGGGAATAAAGCTAAGCCTTGGAACAATGGGAGGGATAACACTGGCTAAAAACCTGTACTTTCAAAAAATTCCAAGTGTTGTCCACTCTCCTGGAATAGATCCGGTAGCCCATCAGGCCAATGAGTATGTAGATATAGATAATCTGGTTGTTTGTGCTAAACTATGGGCTGGGGTTATATATAAAACAATTATGGATAAATAAAATGAAAAAAGAGGCTCTTTTAGTAATAGATATGCTCAATGATTTTGTAGAAAAAGGAGCGCCACTTGAGGTTCCACTTGCTCGCAAAATCCTGCCAAATATAAGAAAAAAAATAGAGTGGGCAAGAAAAAATAAAATACCGGTTATCTACATATGCGATTCCCATCGCCCTGAAGATAAGGAATTTAACTGGTGGCCTCCCCATGCAATAGAGGGGACTTCAGGAGCTGAGGTAGTAAAGGAAATCTCACCTCAAAAGAAAGATTTTATAGTTAAAAAAAGAAGGTACTCTGCTTTTTTAGGAACAGAGCTCGAACTTTTATTAAAAGAGCTAAAAATTGAAACTCTCCACCTTGTAGGAATTCTAACCAACATATGTATTCTTTACACAGCTGCTGAGGCTACAATGAGGGGTTACGATGTTGTGGTTTACAGGGACTGTGTAACATCCATCTCTTCTGAGGATCATAGTTTTGCCCTCAATCAGATGGAAAATGTGCTAAAGATAAAAATCGAATAAATAAAAAATGAAAGGGGAAGTAGAGTTAAAAATTGTACTTTTAGATAAAAAGCTTCCACCCCCTCAGTATATGACCCCGGGAGCTGTAGGGATGGACCTTTATGCAGCAAAATCAGTTTCTCTTACACCAGGTGAGATACAGCTTATACCAACAGGAATAAAGGTAGCTGTCCCGGAAGGATATGAACTTCAAATAAGGCCAAGAAGTGGTCTTGCCATCCAGGGATTGGGAATGGTTAACTCTCCGGGAACTATAGATAATGACTACAGGGGAGAAATAAAGATCTGTCTTATTAACCTTGGTAAAAGCACCTTCGTGATTAAAAAAGGAGAAAGAATAGCTCAGGCGGTATTATCTCCAGTAGCCCGTGCCAGAATAAAATGTGTTGATTATCTCAACCCCACTTTAAGAGGAGAAAGAGGATTTGGCCATACAGGTAAATAGGAGATTTTAATGGATGGGACAAACTGGGAAAGACAAAAAAATATTGGATGGGCAGCTGTTCTTTTTATCATAGGAATTTTTATCCTGATAAGTCTTCTCCTGTATAATCCAGGTAAGTCTTCCTTTTTTACTTTTCCACCCCAGATATCCTCCAAAAATTATATTGGAAAAGCAGGTATTTTTCTTGCAACTTATCTTTTTCTCGGACTTGGGGTTTGTGCTTTTATCCTGCCATTTATCTTAATAGAAATGGGTATCAAAAAGATCAAAAAAGGCTCTATTGGTAATCTTTTATCCAGAGGGATAAGTATAATACTTGGCTTTATAGGTATAACCAGCCTTATTTATCTTTTAGGTGCGGATCTTACCTTCCCCTGGTATGGAGGAGGCGTAATCGGTTTAATCTTTTCCAGAATCTTTCTATCATTTTTTGGAAAAATAGGAAGTTTTATAATAATAGGAGGAACGCTATTTATCTGTGGGATTTTAAATATTGATTTTTCCGTTGTAAGAAGAAAAAGGGAGATAAGAAAAAAAATAGCCTCTGGAAAAAACCCCATCATAGCCAAACCTCACGATACAGATTATATCAAAAAGAAACAGACAAGAGAAGATAACATCAAAAAGATCTCTAAATCCGGGTATCAATTCCCCCCTTTAGATTTACTTAATCTTCCCTCTACTCGATCCCGATCCTCAAATGAAGCGGTGGAGGCAGGCAAAAAACTTGAACAAACTTTAAAAGACTTTGGTGTGGAGGTTAAAATAGAAGAGATAAAGGAAGGCCCAGCAATCACAAGATACGAGGTAAAACTCGCTCCAGGAATAAGGGTAAGTAGACTTATAAACTTATCCAGCGATCTTGCTCTTTCTCTGGCTGTTCCCAATGTTAGAATAGAAGTTCCTGTAAGTGGAAAACCTCTCGTTGGAATTGAGGTTCCTAAAAAGAAGGTAAATTTTGTGTATCTGCGGCAACTTTTAGAAGAGGAAGAATTTGAGAATAGAAAAGAAAAGCTCATCTTCCCTCTGGGTAAAGACATTGCAGGTGAGACGGTATGGGTAAATCTTGAGTCTTTACCACACCTTTTAATAGGAGGATCAACTGGATCGGGGAAAAGTGTGTGTATAAACTCTATTCTGATAAGCCTTTTGTATAAAGCTGCACCAGATGAGCTAAAACTTCTTTTAATTGATCCTAAAACAGTAGAGCTTGCCGATTATACTGACATTCCCCATCTTATCTTCCCCCCTATAAAAGATGTAAAAACGGCGAATACATCTCTTGAATGGGTGGTACAGGAGATGATGCAAAGATATGAACAGTTCAGCAAAAAGGGGGTTCGCAATATCAATGCATTTAACAAGGAACAGGATGGAGAAACTCCAATGCCCTATCTCGTGGTTATCATTGATGAGCTGGCTGATCTTATGATGCTTGCAGGAGCAAAACTGGAGAAGACTCTTTGCCGAATTGCTCAACTGGGAAGAGCTACCGGTATCCATCTTATAGTTGCAACTCAGAGGCCATCTGTAGATGTAATTACGGGATTGATAAAGGCAAACTTTCCCTCCCGCATATCCTTTGCCGTTGCTTCCCAGGTTGACTCACGTACTATTCTTGATACCGTGGGAGCAGAAAAACTCGTGGGAAACGGGGATATGCTTTTCTCACCTGTAGAAGCTTCAAAACCTTTTAGAATTCAGGGTAGTTATGTATCTCCAGGTGAGGTAAAAAAAGTGGTAAACTTCATCAAAGAGCAGGATAAGCCAGTATATAAGGATATAATAAAGGAAATCAGGGAAAGGGAGGAGGAAGAAGAGGAAACCAACATCCAGGATGAACTGTATAAAGAGGCAAAGGAGCTTATTCTAACAAAAGGCATTGCATCTACCTCCTATCTTCAAAGAAAATTAGCCATAGGTTACAACCGTGCAGCAAGAATAATGGAACAACTTGAAAAAGAAGGGATAGTAGGACCTCCCAGAGGTAGCAAACCAAGAGAGGTTTTAATAGATGAAAAAGTGTTAAAAAGTAAAAAAGATGGTAGTGGAGAATGAATTTAGCTAATAAAATAACCCTTTTCCGGATAATTTCAATTCCTTTTTTTGTCTTCTTTTTATTTAACTTTAAAATGGGAGGTGTTATTGCCTCCTTCCTTATTTTTATCATTGCCTCAATATCTGACTGGCTGGATGGATACATAGCAAGAAAAAAAAATGAGATAACCGTTTTCGGGAAAATAATGGATCCTGTAGCTGATAAGATACTTGTTTACAGCGCATTTATATGCTTTATTCAACTTAACATTATCCCTTTCTGGATGGTAATTATCATTA
Source organism: Candidatus Aerophobota bacterium (assembly GCA_021163905.1). GTDB lineage: Bacteria > Aerophobota > Aerophobia > Aerophobales > B3-G15 > JAGGTG01. The sequence goes on along the minus strand of JAGGTG010000131.1, from coordinate 3,044 downwards.
TGGCAAGGGATCTTTTTGTAATGGCACTAAGGGTGCAGTTAGCTGCAGGAGGTAATATTCTGGCAGCAATTTTCACAGCTAAAATTAAGACAACCTTAGAGTACGCAAGTATTATTTTTGCCTTTTTCTATCTAATGACTTCAAAGCTAACCTACCAATCCTTACTGGAAGTATTTATCTATATCCTGATGGGATCGGCTACCTTTTTTGCCTTAGTATCAGGAGGACAGTATCTTTTAAGCAGTAAAAAGTACATAACAAGATGAAAAAAATAATATTAGCCATTGGAACTGGATTAGGAGCTGGATATATTCCTTTTTTTCCGGGAACAGTTGGAACTTTATGGGGAGTTGTAATTTACCTCTTACTTCAGGCTATCACTGATAATTTAATGTGGTATACCGCTATTACCTTATGTATCCTGATTATTGGGGTGTGGACTTCTGGGAAATGTGAGGTTATTTTAAAAGATAAGGATCATAGATCCATAGTTATTGATGAGATAGGAGGATTTCTCGTGGGTATGATAGGAATCTCTTTTTCGCCTTTTTCCCTTTTTTTAGGATTTGTATTTTTCAGGTTATTTGATATAACAAAGCCATTTTACATTTATAAACTCCAAAACCTTCCAGCAGGCTGGGGAATAGTTGCCGATGACCTTGCAGCAGGAGCTCTTGCCAATATCTTTTTAAGGATAATATTTTCTATGTTTAACTGGTAAATAAAATTTCAGTTAGCTGAATTTTCTAACTCCATCTCCTCCTTCCTGCTTTACCCTGTACATTGCTTTATCAGCCTTATTTAGAAGATTTCGGGGATCATCTCCATCCTCGGGAAAAGAAACAAGGCCGATACTGAGGGTGATGTTGTAGGGATGGGCTTTAATTTTAGCTTGTTCCTTTATCCTTTTTGCAACAATAAAAGCCTGCTTTGAGCTGGTCTGAGGTAAAATTACAGCAAATTCATCTCCTCCATATCTAAAGGCAATATCCATCTCCCTGATACTATTTTTTATACCCCCCGCAACTAACTGCAAAATTTCATCTCCCTTCAGGTGTCCATAGGTATCATTGATATTTTTCATACCATCTACATCTATAAAAAGAATAGAAAGGGGAAGTTTCCATCGAGAGGCTCTTGAAAGTTCCTCCTTTAAACGCTGATAAAAATATCCCTGGTTATAAAGACCGGTTAATCTCTCTGTTATAGCTAATTTGCTTATTTTATCAATATAAGATTTGTTGACTATAGCAAGAGCAGCCTGAGAGGCAAAAAGCTGAGCTATTTTTAACTCAAAACTGGAAAAATACTTTTTCCTCCTGCAATAAAACGATAAAACTCCCAGAATTTCATCTTTTGTCTTAAGGGGCACGGTAAGAAGAGAGGTGAATTTTTTTACCTCCTGATTATTCCAGGGATAAAGAGGTTCCCTGGAAATATCAGGACACAAAAAAGGAACACCTTTTATAAAAGATTGCCCTGCTATACTATCCCTATCAACGGGTAAGCTGATACAATCAGAGGATCTGGAGGTTCCAACAGCTGCTTTAAGAAGTAAAAATTTTCTTTCTGAATCAGCCAATCTCAAGGTTCCCGCATCAACCTGAAGAAACCTCACTCCCAAGCTAACGATCTTCTGCAAAAGATGCGATAGATCCTGCTGAAGGAGAATTTCTTCAATTATCTGAAGAAGAAAAATAGACCTTTTCCATCCTTTCAATTCTTCTTTGTTATGTTTTCTTAAGAGAAAAAAGAGGAGAGAAAGAAATCCCTGCTGGAATTTACGCCATAAGTTGAATCTAACCATGACATTCCCTTCCTCCGCAAGAAATATAGATAGAAAATTCCCCTATAATTTAAAGTGAAAATCACTTTCCCCAAAGGAACTCATTTTTACAAGATTGCATTTTTGAAGGTTGGATATTGCCCTTTTTAACTTATCCCGGGTAAATTTAATACTTAAACAACTATTTATCTCCTCCAGAGTTATCCGCCCTTTGCCCTCCTTCTTATCACTTGTTACAACAAGAAGAAGATACAGTCTTATCTCTTCCGGGGAGAGTTTTTCCCACAAATCATGCTCGAACAATTGATAAAGCATTTTTCTTTTTTTCATTATTCCTTCCAATTTATGGTAGGATAAATAATTACTATTGTCAAGATAAAATGTAGCTAAATAGTCCAAATTTTGTAGACAGGCCTGGATATGGCTGGCTTTATGGAAAGAGTTTAAAATTTAACAGGAAAATCTTTAGGGTTTTCTCATTTTAATACAGGCAAATCCTGCCTCTTCCTTAAGTTCTGGTTTAGGTGGGTAAGATTTAATATGCGTAATATCCTCCGGTCCTTCAAAAAGGGTAGAAAAAACACCTTCTAATTTAAATCCTGCTTTTTCTGCAATTTCAATACTCTCCTTAATAGTATAAAAATGAGCTACAGAGTAAAAAGGATGACCTTCCCTTTTTTTCTTTAAATAAAATTTTCCCCATTCACTTTTTCCGGGAACTATTCCCAGAACTAATATACCACCTTTTCTCAAGATACCAAAGGATTCCCTTAATGCCTCAAGAGAATTATCAAGAAAACAAAGGGTAACAACCATTATCACTCCGCCAAAGGACCTCTCACCAAAGGGAAGATGCTCGGCAGTTGCTTTTGTTACCTTTAAATTTCTTTTCAGGGCAACTTTTAACATTTCGATGGATGGGTCCACTCCAAAATCAACCCCCAGAGCTTTAGCAAATCTTCCCGTCCCAATACCCACCTCAAGCCAGGGTTTTGGTACCTCTTTTAAGGAATTTTTTAAACATTCCAGTTCTAATTCAAAAATTTCTCTTCCCGGAAAGGTATCAAACCACTCATCGTATCTCAAGTAGAGTTTATCAAATACCTGCCAGCTCATCCATTGCCTCCTTTTCTTTTTATATTTTTAGTGTTCCTTTATTATAGAGCATGAGAAAAGCTTGCCAAGATCCTGTGGAAAAATTGCCAATTAAACTTTAAAAGTGCACTAAGCTACCTTTGTCGAAAAGATAAATTTTCCA
>JAGGTG010000071.1 GCA_021163905.1 Candidatus Aerophobota bacterium | reverse complement strand
ATTGATTGATTTTGGAATTTACATTAAAATAAATACAGATAAATGGGTAATAGCTTGAATTTAAAAGATCTTGATGCTATTTTAAAAAAGGTTACCTCCAGATTCAGGATAGTATATATTGATTTTAACTGTCCGGAATTTGCCCCCTATAGAAAGAGAAAAATCGGGGGAATAGTAAGATTTGATGAGAGGACTATTTATTTTCATCGGGGACTTTCTGAAAAAGAGGAAAAATTAACCTGGCTTCATGAGATCTTAAGCATTTATTACTACGAGGAGGGCATTCTGCGACATGATGATGAGATAGAGAAAGAGGCAAGAAAGTTATACGATCAGCTGGAGGTAAGGTCTATACTGAAAAAATATATAGACAATCTCACCTGAAAAAGTCCCTTAAAATTTCCTGTAAACGCAGGGCATTAAAGATAGCATAGGCATTATAATCATTATTAAAATAAACATATACCCTTTCAACTCTCCTTTGCGAAAAGCTTTTTATAAGTTTTGCCCATTTTAGAAGTTCATCGTCTGAATAAGATGAGCCGTAGAGAATTTCTCTTCCATGAAATCTTATATAACTAATATGTGATGTTATCTCAATAAGTTCAGGGAAATCCGGCATACTTACAATACAGTAGGCTATTTTACTCTTTCTTAAAATAGAAAAAATCTCCGGAATAAGCCAGCTTTTATTCCTGAATTCAATAACCTGGTCCACACCGGAGGGAATATTTTTTAGGAAGCTTTCAAGCAAATCAGGATCGCATTTAAGAGAAGGTGGAAGTTGATAGAGGATAGCCCCTAAATTGTTTTTTAAAGGAGAAATTCTATCAAGAAAAATTTCAATGTCTTCTCTGACATCCTTAATTTTCTTTAAATGAGTTACTCTTCGCCACATCTTCAGGGTAAACTTGAAATCCTGAGGTGCTTTTTTTGCCCATCCTTTAACCATGTTGGGAAAGGGAAGCCGGTAAAAAGAGGAGTTTACCTCAACACTTTTAAAAAAACGGGTATAATACTCAAACCATTTGTTTTCCTTTATATCCGGAGGGTAAAATCTTCCCCGCCAGTGTTCATACCACCATCCAGAGGTACCAATTATTACCTCAAACATTTATAAATAATTTCACCTTCTTTTTTATTTGTAGCATATTAACAATCTCATCCAGCTTTGTCAAACAGCAGGTATTTACAGTTTCGGGAAAAATTCAAGGCTGCCTGTGAGATGTCTGTTGGGTCATTGCGTCATTGAGTCGTTGGGTCTGTTGGGTCGTTGAGTCGAGGTGTCGTTGCGTCTATCTCGTCTATCTGGTGTATTTGGTTAATTTCGTCTGTTTGGTGTATTTTGTTTAAAGCAACGTTGAACGTAGAACCTCGAACATAGAACGCATCTGCGCATTCACGCATCAACTGATCAATCCTATATGTGGAGCTCTGGGTAGATTAAATTTAGTTCTCGCTCATATAGATGAGCTGTTGAGGATCAAGAATGGGGATTATCTTACCATCGCCAAGTATAGCTGCTCCTGCCAGAGCTGGAGTATCAGCTATAACTCCTTCAAGAGGTTTAATTACTATCTCCTCCTGCTTATAAAGCTCGTCAACAACTAAACCCAGGTTTTTACCTCCCGACTGAATGACCACCACCGGAATTTTCTCTTTCTTTCTTTTATTGTTGGGAAGACGAAGAAGGTCTGTTAAATTGACAACTCCCAGGAGATCTCCTCTTAAAAGTGTAACCTCTTTATTTATGATTTTATTTATCTTATCCGATGAGATTTTCAGTGTTTCTCTTATTGAGCTTAAAGGTAAAGCAAAGAGTTGATTTGCCACCTCTATCAAAAGGACATTTACAATGGCCATTGTAAGGGGAAGTTTAATTGTAAATCTGGTTCCCCGGTTAAGTTCGGTATCTACCTCTATCTCTCCTTTTAATTTTTCAACGGCATCCCTTACAACATCCATTCCCACTCCTCTTCCGGAAATATCGGTTACTTTCCTGGCAGTACTAAATCCAGGGAGAAATATCAAATCAAGACATCTTTTTTTATCAAGCAGTTTTGCCCTTTCTCTATCAATAATTCCTTTTTTTACTGCCATCTGACGGATAAGTTCAGGATCCATTCCTCTTCCATCATCCTCTACCTGTATAATAACTGTCTCTCCCTCCTGAGAAGCCGATAGTTTTATTGTTCCCGGGACAGGCTTACCTTTTTTCTCTCGTTCCCCGGGAGATTCTATCCCATGGTCAATGGCATTTCGGATAAGATGAATTAAAGGATCGCTCATTTTTTCAATCATCATCTTGTCAAGTTGAGTTTCCTCACCTGATATTTCAAGATTTATCTTTTTCCCCTTTTCCCGGGATATATCTCTAACAAGACGCGGGAATTTACTGAAAAGAGTTTTTATGGGCAACATGTGGAGATCGGTCACCGTTGTCTGGAGTTCGGCAGTGATTCTTCGCATGGTTTGAGTTGCTTCTTTCATTTCTCTTGAGAGTCGTGAGATATCGTATCCGCTATCCAGTCTCTGACTGATGGAGAAAAAGGCACCCCTGTTAATTACAAGTTCGCTTACAAGATTCATTAGAAGATCCAGTTTTGCCTCAGGCACTCTAATGGTTTTTTCAACAACTTCTTTTTTACCTGATAATTCCTTATTTTTAGGGAAAGATTTCTCGGAGATTTTTTCCTTTCCCTCTAATAACTTTTTCATTTTTCCCAAAAATTCCTGAATATCAGGAGGATTACCTTTTCCCTCTTTTACTATTTTTATTAAATCAAAAAGTAATCTATATCCCTCTTCAAATAGATTTAAAGTATCAGGTAGAACAGGTTTTTCCTCTTCTCTCACTCTGGATAGGATTTCCTCCTGATACCGGGAAATTTCTTTTATTCTGGAAAATCCCATATAATCAGAAGAACTCTTTAAGGAATGCATAGCCCTGAAAATTGCATTAACTAAGTCAAAATTGGAGGGATTTTCCTTTAGTCCATCAAGAGCATCCCTGATGGTTGAAAGATACTGATAGGCAGCAGAAAGAAATACCTGTTTTTCCTCCTCATTGACCTCTGTCTTTTTTATCCTGTAGTCTTTGGCCTTTTCTTTAATATCGGTATTTTCTGGTTTTTCAATGGATCTGTTAATTTCTTCTATGAATTCTTGTACTTCTTTAACTGAACTGTTTGTAATCTTTTCTATTTTTTCCTCCTCCCCGCTTGCCACATCTTCGATAAATGATTTAAGAATGTCCACCCCCTTAAATATTAAATCTATAATTTCCGGAGTTACCTTTACCGCTTTTTTTCTCAATTTATCAAGAACATTTTCCAGTTTATGGGAAAGCTCGGTTAACTGGGTTAAACCCAGGAAAGAGGAAGATCCTTTTATTGTGTGGAAACTACGAAATACATCATTTAAGATCTCAGGGTCATCAGGAGTCTTTTCCAGTTGAAGTAATTTTTGCTCTGCAGACTCAAGATGTTCTCTGGATTCAGTTACAAATTCTCCAACAATTGCAGGATCAGTTAAAAACTCGTTCATTTTTACCCTCTCTTTTAAAATAAATATTTTTATTAAAACTCACCATCTAGTAACATCTTTACATTCATGACCAGTGTTTTAGGATCTGTGGGTTTGACAAGATAAACATTTGCCCCTGCCTTCAGTCCCTTTTCCCTATCTTCTTTATCCTCCTCGCTGGTAACTATAATTATTGGAAGATCGCGGTAGATATCCTGTTTTCTCAGTGTCTCAATCATCTTTAAACCGTCCATTTTGGGCATATTTATATCAGCCACTATAAGATCAAAATTTCCACAGTATAGCTTTTCCAGGGCTTCTATTCCATTGGAGGCTGTCTCTACTTTAAATCCAGCCGATTGGAGTATAAAAGCCTGCAGTGATCTTATAGTTGCAGAATCATCAACTACAAGTATATTTTTCTTCATTTTTTCCTCCTTTCAACAGCACCTGTTATGCTTTCATATAGGCAAGGCCATTTTTAAATTTAACTAATTTAAATGCTGCACTTAAACGGGAAATTGACTCACTTGAACCCAGAAAAATATATCCACCTTTGTTAAGGGCATCGTAGAAGTGGCTTATTACCCTTTTACTACTTTCATTGTCAAAGTAAATCAAGACATTCCTGCAAAAGATAAAATCAAATCCTCTCATGGTTTGCATTTTTAAATTATCGGTTAAATTAAGGTAACTAAAACGAACAAATTTCTTTATCTGGGGTTTTACCAGATAATAGGAATCACGGGATATAAAATATTTGCTCCTGTATTCCAGAGGAACATCTTTAATAGACCTTAACCCATAAATTGCCTCTTGGCCTCTTTTTAGAGATTCACGATTTATATCTGTTCCCAGAATATCTATGTTCCAGCTACCAATGTTATCTATCATTTCTGTAAGGATGATGGAGAGGGTATAGGGTTCCTCACCTGTAGAACAACCAGCACTCCATATTCTTAAAGTTTTGTTAATTTTTTTCTTCTTTTCCTCACAGACAAGTGGTAAAATATCCTCAGCAAACATTTTTAATTGAGGATAATCCCTGAAAAAGTAAGTTTCTGGAATAACAATACTTTCTATAAAAATAGAAAGCTCCTGAGGGTCTGTGTTTATAAGGTACCAGTAATCTCTTACACTACTTAATCCCAGGTTTTCCATATGAGTTGATAATCTGCTTGCCAGGAAATATTTTTTTCTCTCATCAAAGAAAATTCCAGTTTTTTTATTAATTAAGTTTCGTATTAGCTCAAAATCTCCCCGAGAGAGAACTATTGGTTTCATTTGCAACCCCTTTTTAGTTAATTTTCTCCTGTCATTCGGGATAACTTCCTTAATGCCCTGTCTGCAGCCACTCGTAATTTTTCGTCATTATCGTATAAGAAAATCTCCAGAGTTTGTTTAATTTTTTCCTCCAGTTCAGCTGTTAGATAATCGAGTTCGGGATTAATTTCAAGTAAAGCCTTTACCACCTCCTCCCAGACATCCTGTTCCTGTTCATTATCAGATAAAAGGGGAATTAAAAGGGGTACAGTTTTTTTATCTTTGATGATACCTGCAAGATAAATCGCACTTTTTCTCACCTCGGGATCAGGATCCTTAAGAAATTTTTCAAGAAGATCTATCTTAATTTTATTTTTAATAAAGGAGAAAATTTTTTTCTTGCCATTCTTTTTTGCTATTTTTGCAAGAGCCTTAATCACCTCCTTGTTAAATGTATCTGATCCTAAAAGAGGAAGAAGATACTCTGCTCCTTCTGGGTCTCCTATTTCACCCAGGGCCTTAACTGAGGCAAATGAAATTAAGGGATCATCCTTAAAGAGAAATTGTGCAACAGGTTTAATTGCTCGAGTATCACCTATTTTTCCAAGAGCTTCAATGGCGTTATAGGTGAGCCATTTTCTTCCCTTCAGTGCTTCTATGAGAGCCTGTGTTGCTTTTTTATTTTTTATATTACCCAGTGCTTCAGCTGCTGCACAGGCCACATTTATATGTTGATCGTTTAAAAGAGGAATTAGAAAAGTTATAGCCTTAGAGCTTCCTATATTTCCCAGTATATCACAGGCAAACTTTCGTATATCATGATCCTTATCCTGAAGAAGGGAGGATAAAGGTTCTATTGCCTTCTCACCAATTCCTTCCAGGATTTCAACTGCAATATTACGTAAGCTTGCATCTTCAGATCTTAGAAGAGGGATAATTTCTCCTACGACTTTTTTGGTTCCTATTTTAATTAAACTATCAGCCGCTGCTTCCTGAACAGCTGGAGATGTATCAAACAACAGGTGAATTAAGGGCTTAATACCTTCCTCTTTTTTTATCTCTCCCAAAAGATTAGCTATGTATCTTCTCTCATCTTCATCCTCGCTTTTTATCTTTTTCATGATTTCTTTGTATTCGAGATTTGAGACACTCATTTGAAGCCTCCTTTAACTATTTACTGCCTCAACTATTGCCTCTGCAACTTTTGATGCAGGGACCACCTTATCGACACACCCCTTTTCAATAGCAGCTTTGGGCATCCCGAAAATTATAGAGGATGCCTCGTCCTGGGCTATGGTTTTACCTCCTCTTTTTTTTACCTCAACCATTGCCTCTGCTCCGTCAGAACCCATCCCGGTTAAGATAACCCCTACGGTATTTTCTCCATAAAGCTCGGCTACAGAGAACATGGTTACATCTACTGAAGGACGGTGGAGAGTGTTTGAGGGTTCTTTACTTAACCTGATAATAGCTCCCTTCCCTAAAGCTCTTTTAGCTACAGTCATATGGTAATCTCCGGGGGCAAGATAACCTTTGCCGGGCTCCACTATATCTCCTGCCTCAGCCTCTTTTATTTCAACAGCAGATGTGGCATTTAATCTTTCTGCAAAGGCACGGGTAAAGTTTGGTGGCATATGTTGAACAATCAAAATGGCAGCAGGTAGATCTTCTGGAAGATAGGGAATTATCTTCATTAAAGTTTGAGGTCCACCAGTAGAAACCCCAATAGCTACCACCTTCTGAGAGAGGGAGGTTTTTTTTCTTAATAATCTGTAAGGGAAAACTTTTGGTTTTGTTGAAACGGGCTTGATAGAGGTTTTTATGTTTACCTTTGCTTTAGCAGCTGCTTTTACCTTAGTAATTATCTCCCTTTTTTGTCTACCTATATCAAGAGATATTGTACCTGAAAGTTTGGGGATAAAATCCACCGCTCCAAGTTCTAATGCCCTGAAAGTCTCCTGGGCCCCTTCCTGAGTGAGAGAACTTATCATAACAACAGGTAGAGGGGTTTTTGACATAATATGTCTTAAACAGGTTAAACCATCCATGTGGGGCATACTTATATCCAGGGTAACAACGTCCGGAGTTAGCTCCTTCAGTTTCTCTAAGGCATCCTCTCCATTTCTTGCTGTTCCAATTACCTTAATTAAAGGATCAGATTCAAGGATCTGTCTTATTGCTTTTCGCATAAAGGCAGAATCATCAACAATCAGAACTTCTATAGGTTGTCTGATGGGGGTTATTTTTTTAAGCTTATCCATCTTGTCTCCTCATTTTTCTCTTGTAAGTTTTTAAGTTATAAAACTCTTTCCTCTTTCTGTGCTGTTTTTAGAGTAACTTTACCTGTATCAAGATCCAGCTCCATGGTTCTTGGTATATTACCCAGAATTTCCTCAGCAACTATCCTTATTCCGTATTTTTGTAGGTACTTTTTTACCATCTCAATGTTTTGTTTGCCAATGTTTAGCTCTAAAGGGGAATCAGGTGGAAGGCCAAACATATCCCCACCTCCTGCAATTTTACCTACCGTGAATATCTTTTGCGCTCCTATCTTTTCCATTTCTTTGATCATCAGGGGAATAGCAGCATCGGCAAATTTAGGATTGTGATTTTGAGCGGCGTTTATCTTTTTATAGCTTGGCAACATTATGTGAGCTAATCCGCCAATTTTGGAGGAAATATCATAAAGAGCAATACCTACGCAGGAGCCAAGGTTATGAGTGATAAGCATCCCGGGAGCTTTCGCCACTTTAAACTCACCAATACCAACATCAATTATTTTTTTCATGATGGATTAATTGGTCCTTTATATTTTCTGATAGAAGCAGTTTCCTATTAGTTTAAATCCAAATTTTTCCGGGGCGAGTATTTTTTCCGTTCCTCCAAGAAAAAGAACCCCTCCTTTTCTCAGGGAATTGTGGAGTTTGACCAGTAAAGTATTCTTAATTTCATCTTCCAGGTAAATAATCATGTTACGACAGAGAATTAGCCAGAAAAATTCTCTGGGAAAATTGTCCTCAAGCAGATTTATCTTTTTAAATTTTACCCTCCTTTTTATGTTCTCCTTTACTATGAAACTTTCTCCTTTTCTAATAAAATATCTGTCCAGTATAACTGGAGGGACGTTTTTTACATGTGTCTTATCGTAGATTCCTATCTTTGCCTTCTCAAGAGCACCTTCATCTATATCTGTAGCCAGAATTCTGGTAGTTACCTCTGGATAACTTTTCTCCAGGATGATCGCTACCGAATAGGGTTCCTCACCTGTGGCACAGGCTGCACTCCATATTCTAAGGTTGGGAGTTCTGGTTAAAAGATCCGGGATAATTTTTCTCTCAAGTTCATTAAAGCGGTCCACATCCCGGAAAAATTCGGAAAAATTTATAGTGATATAATCAAGAAATTTCCTGTACTCTTCAGGATTTTTCTCAAGGAAACTCCAGAATTTTTTTAAAGTGTAAAACCCCTTTCTCTCACTTAACTCCTTTATCCTGCGTTGCATCTGACGAGGTTTATAAGCATCAAGGGCAATTCCGGTTGTCTCCAGAATCTTTTTCTTAAAATACCGGTAATCCACCTCTAAAGAAAAGCTTTTCTCGTTCATTTACTTTCCTCTAATGACCTCAAGATTCTTTCTGGCTATTTCAAAATCAGGGTTGATGGAAAGAGCGAGTTTAAACTCTTCTATAGCCTTGCGGTAACTGCCCTGATTGTAATAAACAATACCTAAATTATTGTGTGTTTCGGCATCCTCGGGGTTGACCTCAAGGGCTTTCCGATATTCCTCAACAGCTTCATTCAAGAGTCCTTTAGCCTGATAGGTTAGCCCTAAATTATAGTGAATTTCAGCTTTTCCCGGGTTTAATTTCAGAGCTTCCTGAAATTGTTTTATTGCCTCATTGTAGTCTCCCTTCTGATAACAGCTAAGGCCCCTCTCAATATACCGGGTGTCCAATGGGAGGAGGTGCTCTACTGTTCTTGGGATTTCCTCTGGTTTTATCTCTTTTTCAACATCCTGAATAACACGGGTGAGGTTTATTTTAAAAGGGTCACATCTTTTCATTGGCAATCACCTCTCTGGCCAATTTCCTGTAGGCTATTGTTCCACTACAATGAGAATCGTAAAGAGGTGCAGGGAGTCCATAGCCTGGAGCCTCAGCTAACCTGGTACTGATGGGAATTATCGTCTTAAAAAGCTCTTTTTCAAATCTTTTTCTTAGCTCGCTTAAGATGTTTTGACTCAGTCTGGTTCTTGGGTCATACATAGTGGCCAGTATCCGGATTCTGCAAAGATTCGGGTTAACTCTTGCTTTTACTATATTTACCATATTTAAGAGTTGCCCCAGTCCTCTTAAAGCATAAAACTGGGTCTGTACCGGAATAATAACCCTCTGGGCGATGGTAAGAGCATTTAAAGTTAGAGCACCAAGAGAGGGGCTTGTATCTATAAAGATATAATCGTATGCTGAAAGAATCTGATTTAGTCTGCTTTTTAGTACCAGTCCTCCTCCCTCTTGTTTGCGCAGCTCTGTTTCCACATCAGCAAGTGAGGATTTAGCTGGTATAATGGAAAGATTTTTTACTTTTGTTGAATAAACCGCCTCTCCTGCCTTCCCCGCAGAGTTTAGTAAAACCTCTGCAACCGAGAACCGACAAAGATAAGGTTTAATACCCAGCCCGATGGTAGCACTTGCTTGAGAATCAAGGTCTATCAAAAGTACCTTCCTTTTCAGTGCACTGATACAGGTAGCCAGATTTACAGCCGTGGTTGTCTTTCCACACCCTCCCTTGGGATTGGCAATGGCAATAACCTCTGATTTAACAGGTTCCATTCCTTATTTTTTCTCTTTTTCCTTTGTCTTTTCTGTTTTCTTGTCTTCTTCCTTTTTTGCCCTGGTTTCAGCTTCTTTTTCCAGTTTTATCCCTGCTTTCTCAAGTTCTACCTCAGATTTAGACTCCTTTTTTCCGGGAAAAACAGGTTCTTTCTCATCTCTCCTTACCTTATCTTCCTTCCGGACAGTTAAAATTTCCTTCAGGTCAAGCAAGATAAGCAGTCTTTTCCCATCATCGAGTTTACCTATTCCTCTGAGGTATTTAGCCTCAATACCGGCTATAATTGGAGGGGGTGGCTCAATGGCATCTTTTGGAAGACGCAGGACTTCGGAAACCGAGTCAACTATTATTCCTGTTGTTTTACCATTTACATTGGATACAACGATTCTGGTAGCATTTGTTTTACTGGTAGCATCAAGTTCAAATCTTTTACGAAGATCAATTACCGGAATAATGTTTCCTCTTAAATTTATAACTCCCTCTACGAAGAAAGGTGCCTGGGGAACTCTTGTAATTTCTGGAAGTCGGATAATCTCCTGAACCTCCTCAATATTTACTCCAAATTCCTCATTTTCAATTTTAAAACTTACAAGTTGTTCTTCCTCAGTCATCTTTTTATCTCCTTTTTTATCCTTGTCTTGATTATCTCTCCTATTTTTAGTAAGTTCTGATAGCTCTTTCTTTTCAGAACTTGTGAGGAGTTTTGGTAGATCTAAAAGGAGAAGAATTTTTTTCCCATCATCGAGCTTACCTATTCCTTTTAAATGCTGGCTGTCAAGGCCGGTGAGAATAGGAGGAGGTGGCTCGATCGCATCCTTTGGTAATCTTAAAACTTCAGAAACTGAGTCAACTACTATCCCTGTTGATATCCCATCAAGATTTACCACTATGATACGCAGGGAATTTATTTTACCGACATCCTCCAGATTAAATTTTTTTCGCAGAGATATAATGGGTAATATTTTTTCCCTTAGGTTAATCACTCCTTCTACAAAATGAGGAACTTTGGGTATTTTTGTAATCTCTGGAAGTCGAATGATTTCCTGAACTCTGGAAATTTCCACCGCATATTCTTCTGCACCAAGTCTAAAACCTACGAGTTGATGTTCAGTGTCTACAGCCATTTTGGCCTCCTTTTTTAAAAAATAATTTTTATGGGGGCTGCACCTCCCTTTTTCAAATAGACTCCTACCTTTATCCGGGATTGCCCCCCTCCCAAGAGAAGTTCACAATAAGAGAAGATGATAAACTCATTGCGAAGGGTATCGAGGCAATCCCTATGGTGGTCTAACTACCCTGCCGAATATTACATACTCTGCAGTTCATCTGCCAGAGCTGAAATCTCTTCTACGGCTGATGCAAGCTCGCTCATCCCTTTAGCCTGCTGCTGGGCAGCGGATGATGCTTCCTGGGCAGCGGATGATGCTTCCTGGGCAGCGGATGCAATTTGATCCACTCCTTTTTTAGCCTCTTCAATGGCTTTTAGTCCCTCAGCAGTTGCGTTTTTTATCTCCTCTATTCTTTTTTGAACAGAGACCATCTCCTTTGCCGTTTGATTTAATACTTCGGTGGTTTTTTTAGCGCGTTCTACTTCCTCACGTGATGTTGCTCCTACCTGTTCTATATCCTGTGCTACCCGGGAAATTTGTTCCTGAATTCCTCTAACTGAATCCTTAATTTTATCGGCATTCTGTGCCGATTCATTTGCCAGGTTGCGGATATCCGAGGCTACTACAGCAAATCCTCTTCCATGCTCACCTGCTCCAGCTGCTTCAATAGCACCATTTACTGCCAGCATGTTAGTCTGGATAGTCACATTGGAGATAGCATCAACAATTTTATCAATCTGTTTTGCCCTTAATTCCAGGTCATGAATATTCTTTGCTGCTGCTGAATTAACCTTAGCTGCATCTGATATTCCCTGAATAAGATCATCCACTGCTTTTTTATTTTCATCCAGAAGTTTTTGAAGAGCACTGGCCTTCTCTAAAGCAGCTTCTGCTTTCCTGGCAGTTGCATCAGCTGCTTTTTGTAACTGCTCAATGTTGGAGGCTGCCTCCTCAGTGGCTGCTCCCTGCTCTTCAGCACCGGATGCTATTTGTTCAATGGCAGACATTATCTGCTGGGAGGCACTATTTGCCTCCTCAATGGTGGCAGAGAGCTCCTCAGCCGCAGCGGCAAGCTCTTCTGCTGCTTTATCGGTAAGGGTTGATGTTCTAAGATCATCAGCCATCTGAGCCAGATCTTCGGTAGTTTTTCTTATTTCCTCTAATGCTTTTGCCTGTTCCTGGGTGGACTTACTTGCCTCCTCAGCAGCAGACGATGCCTCCTCGGCAGTTGATGCAATTTGCTCTGCACCTTTAGAAAATTGCTCAACTGCAGAAGCTAAGTTTGAGGATAGATCATTTACCTCATTACTTAACTTTTGAATAGCAGACATATCGGATTCCACGATACTTAAATTGTCGATTATCTTTTTTCCTCTTTCTACCTGAGAGCGAGCATCCTCTCCTACCTTTTTGGTATCATCAGCTACCTTTTTCACATCGTTCTGAATACGTCCTACAAGTTCCCTGATATTTCTGGCTGATGCCTCAGAAGTTTCAGCTAAGTTTCTAACCTCATCAGCAACCACGGCAAATCCTCTTCCATGTTCTCCTGCTCTTGCTGCCTCAATTGCCGCATTTAAAGCTAAAAGATTTGTCTGATCGGCAATGCCTACAACTGTCTGGACAACTTCTCCCACCTCGGCTGCCTGTTTTTCAAGCTCCGCCACCATTTCAGCAGATTGCATACTTACCTCAGCGGCTTTGTTTACTCCCTCAATTAAATCCTCAACACCTTTAGACATTTCCTTTACCATATTCTGAAGTTTATTTACAGCATCCAACGTGGCCTGAGCATTTTGAGATGTGACTTGCGTTCCCCTATCAATTTGAGCAATTGCTGATTGGCTTTCCTGGGTAGCGGCAGAGGATTCCTGGGCACCAGATGATATCTGCTCCATTGTACTCATCAGTTCCTGGGCAGCAGATGATGCTTCTTGAACACCAGTTGCAAGCTGGTTAGCAGCAGCCGCCAGTCTTTCAATGAGCTGTTGTTTCTTTGCTGCTGTTCGCTTGGCAAGCCTCTCCTCAGCAGCTTTTTTTGCTGCTTCTCTGTGGGTAGAGCGCTCTGAGAGTTTAACCTCCGGATTTTTAACAGCGATTTTAGCTATTTTCCCCTGCTCCTCTTCAGGAAGAGGAGCAAGTTTTTTTGGTTCCTTCTCACTTAATTTCATATTCCCCATTTACCCCCTCCTTTTTAGTTAAGATAAATAGTGATTGGACCCCATTTTAAATTATCGGCACAAGGTGTGGGAAACTTTAAGGAAGGCTATCTTGAAGGTCTTTAAAGAAAAATTCTCTGGTGAGATTCCCTGATATATTTAGCTGTCTTAGAAAAACTTAATGTAAATTTATAAAACAGGCATCTCCAGGGATGACAGATTAAACCTCTTTTCCTCAAGTATCCTGCAAAATACATCAACTATTTTTGGATCAAACTGGGTTCCCTTACCCTTTATTAACTCCCGGATGGCATCCTTTACACTCATAGCTTTTCTGTAGGGTCTATCAGATGTCATAGCATCAAAGGCATCGGCAACAGATAGTATCCTTGCAAGAAGGGGAATGTTATCCCCGGAAAGTCCATCGGGGTATCCTTTGCCATCGTATCTTTCATGGTGATGACGTATTAGGGGAAGGCCATCTTTTAAGAAGTTTATCTGCCTTACAATTTGCTCACCAATAACAGGGTGTCTTTTTATAAGCTCGTACTCTCTTTTGGTAAGAGGGGATGGCTTTCCAAGTATACTCTCGGATATTCCTATCTTACCAATATCATGCAAAAGTCCACAGAACTTAATCATCTCCATATCCTTAGCTGAGAGCTTTAAGTACCTTCCAATACTGAGGGAGTACTTTGTTACCATCCTTGAGTGCCCGGATGTGTACTTATCCTTTGCCTCAATTGCCTGGATAAGTGATCTAACAGTTTCAAGGAAGGACTGGCGCAGATCATCGTACAGGAATCTATTTTTAACTGCCATGGATGTGTAAGTTGTAACGGTAAGTGCGGCATCAAGATCGTAGTTTGTGTAAAAGGGTGATTTGTTACATATAAATAAAACACCTATCCTCTCCCCCCTTATCTTCATGGGAATACCAAGGGCTGTGGATGGCAGAAGATGGGTAAACTCCCCTGATTTTGAGAACCTTACATCCTTTTTGTAATCATCTATGATAAGGGGCCTTCCAGTTGATACAATATAGCCTACAGCACCTTTTTCAGGGGAAAATGGGCATTCTTTAATCTTTGACAGGGAAATCCTGGAGCTTATCCAGGGAGAAATAGATCCTTTTGCCAGTTTTAAGATAAATCCATACTCACTTTCCGTTTCCTCCAGGATAAGATCAAGGACAAACCTTAAAAGCTCATCAACACTTTGAGTTGAGTTTACAATCTGGGAGAGTCTGGTAAGGATAACCTTTTCTTTTTTCTTGTGTTTAAGTTTTTCCCTTAGCCTGCTGTTATCTATGAAAAAGGCCAGCTGTCTTGAAAGGGAGGAGAAAAGATCAATTTCCTCCTGCATGAGGTGGCTCTCCCTTATTGAACAAATAACCACAACCACCCCAACTTTTATCCTGTTTACCTTAAGGGGAACAACAAGAAAATGTAGGTTCTTACCGTTAAGGGGAACAAAAACTGGAGTTTCCCTCTCTATTGTCCAGTCAACAATTCCCTCCTCTATAAGGCTTTTAATCTCATACATATTATCAATGCTGATATTTTCTCTTATTAGAAAATTAAACTGATCGGTGTCCTCATCTAAGATAAGAACTGCCCAGGAGCTGTAGTGGAAAAAATCCCTGAAAAGGTCAAGAAAATTTTCCACTACAACTTTTATCTCCTTGCTGGAGGTGATTAGATCTATAAACTGTTGCACAATTTCATTTTTATTTTTCATCCCCCTCACCAATTACCCAGAATTTCAAACAGAGGTCTCGCTCTGGATACTTCCTCCTCTAACAAACCAGTAAAATATTCAATATGAGATCCATTTAAATCAGCTCTCATAGATCTTAATGGCTCCCATATTGAGGGATCAATGGGTGGAATTTTATTATCTCCAGCTGAACCTATAGATTTCATCCTGACAAGAACATCAGCGAGATGAACTATCGAACAAAATGGGGGATTAGCAGTAGCTTTCTCGGGAAGATGATGGAATTTAATAGCCTCTTCAATTTCTAAGGGAAGATTCCAGCTTTTAGCCAGCCATCCTCCTATCTCAGCATGGGTTACACCTAAAACCTCTTTTTCTGCCTGATAAAAAGAAATATCTCGAGATATAACCCGGTCCATTACCTGTTCAAACAAGTCATGCAGGTATTGATCAAGGACAATTTTACCTATATCATGAATAAGACCCCCTATAAATACTTTACCTGATACACGGTATCTAAAAAATTTTGCCAGCATTCCTGCTGCCACTGCACAGCCAAGAGAGTGTTTCCAGAATTGTAAGTGGTCAAATTTACTTGATTTTTGAATATTCCAGAAATTTTTTAGAACAGAAATTGTAATAACTATATTTCTTATCTCATTAAACCCCAGGATTATAAGTGCATGTTTAATTGTAGCTATCTGGCGAGGAAAACCGTAGTAAGAGGAGTTCACCACTTTAAGAACTGTTGTTGTAAGAGATTGATCCTGAGATATTAAATTAGTTAACTTCTGTATAGAGGCATTTGGATTGGAGAGAAGTTGCATAAGTTGTGCTGTAATAACTGGAAGAGTGGGTAGTTTTGTAATATTGTAAATTGTTTTTCTTATTCTTTCAGAATTTTTTTCTGTATTCATTGGATCTATCCTGCATCGCAAAGTTATAACTTCTCTACCAATACAGCTTCTCTTTTAATCTCAATGTTCTCTACATCTTCTTATTAATCTTATCGGCTTAATATGAGGTAAACTTTAAGAATGAAATCAAGTATGAATAATCACTCGAGCAATATCACCCTCGGTTAGGACACCTTTTTCCAGGTGCCATTGGAGGATAAGGTAGTTGCGAGAGTAACAAAAGGGGCAGGAAATAACAGGGTTGTTAACTCCTACCTGTACCCGGCTTGTAAAACGGCACCCACACCTACCACATTGAAGGGGAAGGTCTATTGTAAACGTAAATTGCCCTTCCTCTGTCCTGTGCTGTTGAATCCTTGCTTTTAACATATAAGTACTGGCCGACTTCTTGGTAATGGAACTATTTTTCATTTTTTATTCATTTATTTCTAAAACACTCACTCGCTGCCCTAACTCTTCATAGAAAGATTTCAGGACTGCCCTGGGCAAGCGGTGTCTTCGATGCCTTTATCTCAAATTCTATCTCACTATATCCTTTCCATAAGACATCTGCCAGTTCATCTCTTTCGCAAACGGAGTTGTAAATCCTGAAAAAGAAAGTTTCATCTATTTCTCTATAGTGAATCATAGGTACGGAGTAGAACTTGCTTTTATCGGTTAAAATTTGAACCCTTTTCTCCTTATCTCCTAACTCAAGTAAACCTTCAGTACTACCTAAGCATTGTCCTGAGGTAACTATATGATTTACAGGTTCATCCTGACTTATCCTCCATCCAGCTACGTAAAACTTCTCCAGATCGCAACCGCCGTTATGAGTTGCGTAGTAAAGAGACTTTTTATCAAAAGCCTCCGGTA
The DNA here is from genome assembly GCA_021163905.1 of Candidatus Aerophobota bacterium. GTDB lineage: Bacteria > Aerophobota > Aerophobia > Aerophobales > B3-G15 > JAGGTG01. The sequence continues at coordinate 5,435 of JAGGTG010000071.1, read as the reverse complement.
TCAATGTAAGTATCCCAACTCTGAAGGAAACAGGATGTATTCCCTTTGCATAAAACTTGTAAACAAGTTTTACTTTATCCTTATAAATTCTGTATTCTTTTATACAGGAAATATCTTTTAGATTTATTGCTTTCTTATTTTTTATGATAATGCACTCCGGGCACTGCTCCACTTCCACCTCGCAGGTAGCAGAAAGGTCGGTAACCTGGAATCCTCTTTCTGTTACCATTATGAAATGTCCGGTGTAAAAATCGGATCCAAGGCTAACATCTTTAAAATAATCCTGAAAAATTGTTCCAAACAAGGGAAAAAATGAAACATCTTTAAAAATAAGCTTTTCTATTGCCAGGCCTTTATTTTTAAGCAAACAGATCTTTACATTCTGCGTTTCCAGAGTAACTCTTCTCCCTTTCTCGTAAAAGCTGTATTTGGGCAATTTTCTCTTTCTGGTTTCACTTACACTGGTCTTTTCAGACAAAACATCACTGACAGTGCACAAACAATAACCCATTTTATCTCTAAACTCCAGATACTTTTCATCAGTTGTATTTGTTCTGAAATCACTCCCCCATAAAAATAAAAGGTCTTTATAAAGCTCATCCACATTGCTATTAATATCTTTAATCTTAGAGAGAAAATGGTAAAGCCTGTAACACTGGGTATTCATCCTTGCAGAATCTCTACCTGTTACTGCCCATCTTGTCAGGTTGTATTTATCCTGCTTTTTACATCTCACAGGATAATCAGGAGTTTGAATAGTTAAAGCTTTCTCCGGGGGGAAATCCTGTAAAATCTCAGAAGGTGTTTTAATCTCAATCCAGTTAAAAGATGAAAGCGTATAAAATAAATCCCTCATTTTTTTCATATCTTTTCCATCTTTTTTAAATTCCAGACTTCCCGGTTTATAATCAAAAACTTCCGCATCAGAAGTGTAAAGTGGAAAATTTCTTATTTTCCTCTCTGATAGGTGGGATTTTATAAAATCTATATATTCTTCTTTGTCTAACTCTCCCCATATGTATCTTTGGAACTTCTGGAAAGCTATACAATCTGACCAAATCATATTTATCCTTATATTACCCGAACCTATAACCTTAACCGGGGTGTACCTTAACTCTTCCTTAAAATTATTGGACTTTTTTGCATTCATCCAGTCAAAAATTATAGCTTCATACCCTACCTCCTTATAAAGCTGTGGCAGAGCCTTAGAGTAAACCTGTTCATTGAGATAGGCAACTCTTGGAACCATACCCAGTAAATCCTTATATATTTTAAGACCAACTACCAGGTTTTTTCTGTTTACCTCATATGGGATAAGTGGAAATATTGCCTGAGAGTAACTGGAACCAATAATCTCGCATTTACCGTCCTGCCAGAGTTTTTTTAGCCTATCTATGTAACCGGGCTTTACTTTACTTATCACCTCCAGAGTATATCCCGTAAACTCCAGTCCTAATTTGAAACCCTCCTCAACCATATCCAGAAGGGAACCATAAATATGCTCTATAATATAAGAATAGTGAGCATAAGGTATGGAAGAGAAGGCAAGATTATGATGAAAAACAGTGTAAAGGTTTAATTTAGACATCTTTATCTATTTTTATTTATAGTTTCTCTACCTCAAACCTTACAATATCTCTCACTACAGTTTCTGCTCTTTCAATTGCCTGTTTTACATTTTCCCCGACTGTCACCACAGAACCTGCCCTACCTGTATGATCTGTCAGAGGAGGAAGAGTATCTCCAGGACGATAATAAAGAGTAAACTTTTTTACCCAATCAATATCTGCGAGTCTTTCCAATCCCTTTATTCTCTTAATTTTTCCCGCGGGAGGAAAAAAGAAACGCTCAGCTACTCCAAGATTTTTAGTGGGGATGAACTTTTTTAAGTCAGGCGGATCACCTATTGAAATATCCATTACTACATCAACAATGTCAACTCCAGTGGAAAGGGGAACTTTAACATCACAAAAATTTCCACCGCTCAAGCGGGCAGCTATCTCTATAACTTTTGCTCCATCCTTTGTCAGCACCATATCTCCTTTGGCGGGACCAATATCTATTCCAAGAGCCCTTACTGCTTCCTCAAATACCGTATTTACCTCCTCTGTTTCTTTTTTAGAAAGAGAAGAGGGGATACTTCCCCCATCCTCCACCATAAAAGGAGAAAACTCTTCCAGCTTACTGTAATTTCTGTCAGAAAAGCCGGTTATATAAAACCTACCCTGCCACATTACACCTTCGGTACTTATCTGGGGTCCCTCCAGAAACTCCTCTAAAATTAGTTTCCCGCAGCGAGAATAGCTCCTGGAGAAATGGTAAGCCCAGGCCAAATCAACCTTAGGGGTTAGTTTTATCACACCTCTTGCTCCAGAGTTATCCACAGGTTTTAGCACCAGAGGATAACCTCTCTCTTTAACACTTTTCTCTAACTGAGATAAACTATCTATCTCACAAAACCAGGGCAAGGGGACTCCCTTTTTCTTAAGATGTCTTTTCATTTTTAATTTATCAGAGGCAAGTTCAGCTACTTCCAGAGAAATGGAGGGAGATCCTATCTCTTTTGCTAAAATAGCCACAGATAAAGGTATATCTGATGCCATAGTCATAACCCCGGATATTTTTCTTTTTTTATACTTTCCGATAAACTTTCTCAATCCATCTATATCCCTTGTACTGATGGGATAGCTCTCATCAGCAAAATTAAATCCAGGAGCTCCGGGATTTTTATCAACAGCAATCACATATAGTCCCTTTTTCTTGGCTAACTTTATGGCATAAACTTGCTCAATTCCAGCTCCAAGCATTAAAATAGTTCTTTGAGATTTAGCCAAGATACAAACCTCCATTTACATTCAAAACCTGTCCTGTAATATACTCAGACTCAGCTGAGGCAAGAAAAACAGCAGCACCTGCTACATCCTCTATTTTGCCAATTCGTTTTAAAAGTATAGAATCTATCTTAGCCCTGCTTTTAGGGTCATTTAATTCTTTCTCTGACATCTCGGTGAGAATAAGTCCGGGAGATATTGCATTAACGTTTATATTAAAAGGGGATGCTATCCGGGCAATGGATTTGGTAAAACAGATAACACCAGCTTTGGTGGCAGAGTAATGAACCGCTTTAGGACCACCAAATTGTCCACCTACAGAAGAGATGTTGATTATTTTTCCGAATCTTTGCCTTTTCATCCAAGGTAAAACCTCCTGAGTACAGAGAAAAACACCCTTCATATTTACCTCAAACATTCTGTCCCAATCCTCATCAGTTATATCTTCAAATGGTTTTTGTTGTAAAATTCCAGCATTGTTAACCAGAATATCTATTTTCCCGAATTCATCTATAGATCTTTTCACCATTTTTCTGACATCCTCTCTTCTTGACACATCAACCTGAGTCATTATTACTCTTCTTCCCATATTTTTTATTTCTTCCACTACTTCCTTTGCCTTATCTTCCCTTGTATGATAAGTTATTACAATATTGGATCCTTCTCTTGCAAATCTTAAGGCAATTGCACGTCCTATTCCTCTACTTGAGCCAGTAATGATGGATACTTTATTTTTAAGTCTTTCCATTTTCTTCCTCTCATAAATTTATTTTTAATAGCTACAGTTTCTTCTACAATTTTGATAATACTATCCCGGTCCAGGTGATATTTTTTCGCAAGATCATTTGGCTCACCAGATTCACCAAAGCAATCTTTTATCCCTATAGTTCTCATTAAAGTTGGTTCATAATACGATAGAACTTCAGAAATTGCTCCTGCTAATCCTCCAATAACATTATGATCTTCCATAGTTATCACTGCCTTTGTTTTTATGGCCGATCTTATAATTGTTTCTTTATCAAGAGGTTTTAAAGTAGAGATATTTACTACCTCACAATAAATTCCGTATTTTCTTAAGTATTGTGCAACCTCAAGAGCTCTATGTAGCATAATTCCTGTGGCAAAAAGACTCACATCCTCTCCTTCTAAAATTGTATTTGCTCTGCCAATCTCAAATTTATAATTTTCATCAAATATAATCGGCACAGGGCTTCTCCCTGTCCTCATATAGACAGGTCCAGGATAATCCAAAATAGCCTCTGTTGCCTTTTCTACCTCAACAGGATCAGCGGGTGAGATTACTACCATATTGGGAATAGCTCGGTAAATAGCAAGATCCTCCACTGCCTGATGAGTGGCTCCATCTGGCCCAGTGTCAAGACCTGGATGACTTGCCACAATTTTTACATTCAATTTGGGATAGGCAATAGAGTTTCTGACTTGTTCAATAGCCCTCATTGAAGCAAAAACAGCATAGGTAGTGACAATGGGAGTTATTCCCAGAGTAGAAAACCCTGCTGCTGCAGCAAACATATTTTGCTCAGCAATTCCAAACTGAAAGAATCGTTCAGGAAAAGTATCTCTAAAATGATAAGTCCCCGTCCCACCTGCTACATCAGCATCAAAAACAACAAAATCTTTTCTATTTCTGCCAATTTTCACTAACGCCTTACCAAAAGCCTCTCTTAAAGACATTTTCTTATTCATTTGTTATCAGCTCCTTTCCATCTAACTCATCAAGAGCGATTTTTAGTTGCTCATCATCTGGGGCTAAACTTCCATGCCACTTAGGATTATCTTCCATGAAGGAAACACCTTTACCTTTGACAGTATGAGCCACAATTACCGTAGGCTTTCTTTTCAATCTTTTTGCCCGGTTAAAAGCATTGACTATTTGTGGTATGTTATGACCATCTATCTCCAATGTATACCAGTTAAAAGCTTTCCATTTTTCTACCAGAGGTTCAAAATTCATAGTTTTTGTATTGTAGTTATCACTCTGGAGGCCATTATAATCGATAATTGCCACAAGATTATCTAATTCATAGTGACTGGCACACATAGCACCTTCCCATACCTCACCTTCATCAAGTTCTCCATCGCCCAAAAGGACATATACTCTAAAATTTTTACCAATATATTTCCCAGCCAAAGCCATTCCTATTGCTGCGGAGAATCCCTGCCCAAGAGAACCTGTGCTCATCTCAACACCCGGGGTGGTAAGCATATCTGGATGTCCCTGAAGTCTACTATTTATCTTCCTTAAAGAGAAAAGATCTTTTTTCGGGAAAAATCCTTTCTCTGCGAGGGCTGCATATAAAGCAGGACAGGCATGCCCTTTGGAAAGAACAAATCTATCTCTATTTTCCCAGTTTGGATTTTTTGAGTCTATCCTCATTTCATAAAAATAAAGTACTGTAATAATATCTACTGCTGAAAGTGATCCCCCTGGATGTCCTGACCCTGCTTGATGAATCATCTGTAGAACAAGTTTCCTTAATTTTGTTGCCTTCTGATATAGTTTATCCATTGTATTTACCCTCCTCAGCTTAGTTTTACCGTATAAAATTTCTAAATCTTTTCATCTGGTATTGCGTACAATAG
>JAGGTG010000211.1 GCA_021163905.1 Candidatus Aerophobota bacterium | reverse complement strand
TTCCCTTTGTCTTGTTTTGATTACCTGCTCCAGCGCCCTGTCTATCCCCTCTTGGATCATAGTCTCTATATTTTCTTCCTGCTCCTCTTCGCTTCTCAAGATGCCCGGTATACTTAACAGATGAGAGAGCTTTATCTGTTCTTTTATATTTAGTTTTTTTTGAAGTTCTTTTAATCCTTTAAGATAAGAAGCTGCCAAGTCAAAATTTGGCTTTATCTTTAAAGATTTATTTTCTTTTTTAGATATCTTTAAATTAACAAGTACCTTTCCCCGGTGGATTTTCTTTTTTATTTTTTCCTCTATTTTTTTCTCCCAGCTCCAGGGTATGTCCTCTGAGGGAAAGATATCTATCTGAAAAAAACGATGGTTAAGTGTTTTTATCTGAACAAAGATATCCGTGCCCTCTCCTCTCACTAATTTTTCCCCGTATCCGGTCATACTTGTCAACTTTTACCTCTTTTTCTCTGCTTACAGCAGGTAATTGAATTACCTGAACTTGATTTGATTTAAAAGGTAAGAACACAACTTACAGGATAGTACACTAACGATGAGCACAGCTTTAACCTGTGGAATAATAGTTTCTTAATTATATTAGAGAAAACCTTCCCTGTCAACTTTACGGGTTAAATCATAGAACTTTTCGGTAATCTGGAGCCTTATCTACGGATTTATTCCTATCTTTGTAAGAAAAAATTCCTCCAAAGACGGAAAATTTGCAAGGATGAATTTTACCTCCTCCACACAGAGGAGTTCTCCTTGATGCAAAATTCCAATTCGATCACTTATCTGTTCAACTTCAGCAAGAATATGGGAAGAGAAAAAAACCGTTTTTCCTCTTTTTTTAAGATTAAGCACAATTTCTTTTACGATTTTTCTTCCCAGAGGATCCAATCCGCTTAAGGGTTCATCCATAAGTAAGATCTCAGGATCATTGATTAAGGTAGAGGCGATAGATAAGCGTTGGCTCATTCCCTTAGAGAATTCTTTAATTTTTTTCTTTGCAGCAGAGCTTATTTTTACAAGCTCCAGCAGCTTATTTGTTCTACAAATTATGTCTTTTTTATTCAGGCCAAACAACCTCCCGCAGAATATCAGAAATTCCTCAGCACTCAAAAATTCATAGATCCTTGGTTCTTCCGGAAGATAACCCAGTTTTTTTCTTATCCCTGTGGTAAGTGTACTCTCTCCAAGTATTTTAAATTTACCCCAACTTGGACGTATAAAACCCAAAAGTATTTTTAATATAGTAGTTTTGCCTGCCGCATTTAAACCCAGAAGACCAAAAATCTCTCCCTTTTTTATCTCCAGATTAACCTTCTTTAAAGCTAAAACTCTTTTCTTTTTCAAAAAGCCCTGATATCCTGTATAAATTTTGCCAAGATTCTCTATTTTAATTGCTGATTGGCTGCTCAATTTTTTCTACCTCGTGAAAATCCTGAAGTTCTCTTAGTAAATCAGCAATGGTCTTTTCAAAAACAGGGTGCTTTAACTGAGAATTTATTTCCGCAAGTGGTACCAGGACAAATCGGCGTTGATGCAGTCGGGGATGGGGAATGGTTAGCATCTTTTTTTTAATGATTTTTTCTCCATAAAATAAAAGATCAAGGTCTATTGTCCTTTTCTCTCTTTCCCCTCTTATTCTCCCCATTCTTTTTTCTATCTGCATAAGGCAGTTTAAAAGTTGAAGCGGATCCTTGTCCGTTCTTGCCTTTATCACACAGTTTATAAACCACCCTCCTTTTATATCAACTGGTTGGGTAAGATAAAGGGAAGATATTTTTTCAACTACTACGGTTTTTCTTAACCTTTCCAGAGCAAGCCTTATATTACCAAGACGACTCCCCCTATTGGTTCCAAGAGCAATATAGACATCTATCATTTTTAAAAAGAAAATCCGGAGGATTGATTGATCTTTCAATCCTCCGTTTATTTTTTGTGTAGCTATCTTTCCTCTTTTCGACTTTTTATTGCTTTACTTAATTGAGCAACCCAGGTTTTTGGATCATCGATCTTTATAGAAAACTTGCCAAAGCCCTCCTTTATCTTTAATCCAGAACTCATCTTGGAAAGGTCTGTTTCGATAATAAGAACTTTGCCAAATACTCCTTTTATTTCAGCATTTTGTAAAGCCTCCAGGGGAAATTCAAATATTAAATCCGATTTTTCTGGAGAAATTTCTCTTTCCATCACTAACCTGCGATTGGTAAGATAAAGAGTTCCTTTATCATCTAAAAGTTTCTCTTTTAAACTCTTGCCCCCTGCACTAAATTCCTTAATTAAGGCTTTTCCTGATTGAAGTTCCCCCTCTCCCTGCTTTAGCTGCATATTTTTTCACCTCCCCTTATATTTTTTATTTTTCGGTAATTTTTACTATTAACCTCCTTGTTCTTGGTCCATCAAATTCACAAAAATAAATAGATTGCCAGGTTCCCAGTGAAATTCTACCCTCTTGAACAAATACTATCTGCGAGGAACCTATAAGAGAGGCTTTTATGTGAGCAGGAGAATTTCCTTCCATGTGAGTATAATCACCTCGAGGGGGAACGATTTTATCAAGTTGGGCTATTATATCCCGACGCACACTGGGATCGGCTCCTTCATTTATGGTAACAGCTGCTGTAGTGTGAGGAACGAATATATAGCATATTCCATCTCTAATCCCAGACTCCTCAACTATATCTTCTATTTTTGAGGTTATATCTAAAAACTCGACACGCGAAGTTGTGGAAATACTAATAGTTTTTACCATTTTTCTCCCAGTTTTTTTAATTATTCAATTATTAAATTAAACCGTATTTGTTAAGTATTTTATCTAATTTTTTCTCGTTTTCCTCTTTCATCTCTCCCAGGGGAAGCCTCCATTCCTTTGAGATCATCCTTAGTTTTGCCATTGCTGTTTTCACCGGTATGGGATTTGTTTCAATAAACATTGCCTTAAACAAAGGCAGAAGTTTGTAATGAAGCTCCTTTGCCCTTTCTATCTCTCCTTCTAACCAGGCTTTTACAAGCTGGGTGGTCTCTTGAGGTAAAATGTTTGCTAAAACAGATATTACTCCCACTCCTCCCAATGAGAGAATTGGAAGAGTATGAGAATCGTTTCCAGAAAGAACTGAGAATTCAGAACTGCAGGATGAGATAATCTCAGAGATCTGATCCATATCTCCTGAGGCCTCCTTTATCCCCACGATGCTTTTAAGTTTGCTTAATTTTTCCACAGTTGAGGGAAGTATATTTACCCCGGTGCGAGAAGGAACATTGTAGATAATTATTGGGAACCCGATTTTAGCTAATTTCTGGTAGTGTTTTTCCATTCCACTCTGGGTGGGTTTGTTGTAATAGGGAGTTATAACAAGAGCAGCATCTGCACCTACCTCCTTGGCGTAAATTGTAAGTTCCTCTGCCTCTGTTGTGGAATTAGATCCTGTTCCAGCAATTACAGGAACTTTTCCCTTAACCTCTTCCACAGTTATCCTGATTAATCTTTTATGCTCCTCATAAGATAAAGTTGGAGACTCTCCCGTAGTACCACAGGGGACTATTCCATCTATGCCTTTTTCCAGTTGGAACTGAATTAGTCCTCGAAAATTCTCCTCATCTATCTCTCCCTTTACAAAAGGAGTCACCAGAGCTACAAAACATCCTTTAAACATAATCTCCTCCATTTAAGTAACCTTTATAAGTTATATTCGCCTCTCCTTCCAGAAAAACATTGCTTATCCTGCTACCCTCATTACTCTCAAACCATACATTAACACTCCCTCCTTTCATCTTCACCTTAACAGGGGGAGATAAATTATAGATAAGATGGCTAATTATCGCTGAGGCTACTGCTCCTGTTCCACAGGCAAGGGTTTCATCCTCCACTCCTCTCTCATAAGTCCTTATCAGGATACCATCGTCTTTTATCTCAACAAAATCAACGTTTGTTCCATCGGGATGGAAATATTTATGAGATCTTATTTTAAATCCAGTTTCCTTAATTTTAACTTTATCAACAGACTCATAAAAAAGGATAAAATGGGGAACTCCTGTATTTATAAAATAACCTGTATATTCTCTGGTATCAATTCTTAATTTTACCTCCTTCTTAAAATCAAAAGGATCGCTCATTTTAATTTTAACTTTGTTTTCCTTGATCCTTGCCTTAATCGGTCCAGCAAGAGTCTGAAAAGTACACTCCTCTCCCGCAACTCCTTTTAAATAAGCAAAACGAGCTGCACATCTTGCTCCATTTCCGCACATCTCCGCCTCCGATCCATCCGGATTAAAAATTCGCATAAAAAAATCGGCCTGTTTTGCTCTTTCGATTAAAATTAAACCATCTGCTCCTATTCCTTTTTTTCTCTGGCAAAGCTTTTGTGCAAGTTCAGCTCTTTTTTTAATAATTTCATCTCGATTATCAAGGAGAATAAAATCATTACCAGCACCTTCCATTTTCCAGAATTCTATACTTGAAGGAGAAGCTGGTAGCATGATTTCCCTGTGATATAGATTTATATCTGTGGGGACTATCTGACCCTGGGTAAGATTCCAGTAGCTCTCCTTTTGCTTTATTAGCCACCAGTTATCGTTTTTTACCAGGACTTCCGCTACTCTTGGCCTGCCATTATAGTTAGAACTCATCGAGACTCCATAGGCTCCTGCATCTAAAATAGCTATAAGTTCACCTGATTCGATGGCTGGAAACTGTCTATTTTGAGCAAAAAAATCTGTGGATTCGCAAATAGGACCAACTATATCAACTTTTTTACCATATTTTTTAAGGGACTTTTTTACCGGAATAATTCTGTGATAAGCCCCATAAAGAGAAGGTCTTATCAAATCGTTCATTCCAGCATCCACTATTAAAAATTCTTTTCTCTTACCCGATTTTTTATAGATTAATTTTGTTATAAGAGCTCCAGCATTTCCAACTATATATCTTCCTGGTTCTATAATTAGTCTCATTCCTGGAGGAACTAATGGGGCTATTTTTTCAGATAGCTCCTCTATTGGGAATTTTTCTTCTTTTTCCCTGTAGTTAATCCCAAATCCTCCTCCTATATCAAGATAACTTAAGTTTATTCCCTTCCGGGTTAATTTATCAATAAAGATTTTTAGTCTTTGCAGAGCTTCAAGGTATGGCTCAACGTTTTTTATTTGAGAACCTATATGCATATGAATTCCAACTGTATCTATACCGGGTATTTTTGATGCCTCTTTGTAAATTTTTTCTGCCTGAGGAAAAGGTATCCCAAATTTGTTCTCCTTTTTTCCGGTGGTTATGTAGTGGTGGGTGTTTGCATCTATATCCGGGTTAATCCTTATGGAAACTTTGGCTCTTTTATTTAGTTTTTCAGCTATTTTTTTGATTTCCTGTAGTTCCTGTTCAGACTCTACATTAAAAAAGAGGATATTTTTTTCAAGTGCATATTTAATCTCATCAGGGGTTTTACCTACACCAGAGTATACTATTTTTTCTGAAGGGAATCCCGCTTTAAGGGCCTGATATAATTCACCTCCTGATACTATATCTGCTCCCAGTCCATAACTTGCTATTATTCTACAAAGAGTTATATTGGGATTTGCCTTTAGGGAGTAGCATATAAGAGGATTATACCGGGAAAAAGCCTTTTTTAGCTGTTGAATATTCTGGATAATGTAGCTGTAACTGTAAATATAAAAAGGAGTCCCCACCTTTGTTGCAATTTCCTCTATTGATTTTTCCTCACAAAAAAGACTATTCTCTTGGTAGTGGAAGAAGCTATTCATTTTGCGTCTCTAAGTATTTTTTAGCAAGTTTTATCTGATATTCAAGGCTTTTAGTTCCTGTTCCTCCTTTTGACTCTTTATTTTTAACACAAAAGTCAAGATTTATTTTTTTTCTTATATCCGGTTCAAAAAAAGGGGAAAAGTTTCTGTATTCCTGGAGGGTAAGATTGGAAAAAGTTTTGCCTTTTTCTATACAGTAACTAACTATCTGTCCAACTGTGCGGTGGGCACTGCGAAATGTTACCCCTTTTTTCACCAGATATTCAACGAGATCTGTGGCTGCAAAAAACCCTTTTTCAGCCTCTTTCCTCATTTTTTCTGCATTAATTTTTATATTTTCCAGTAATTTAGTAAGGACCCTTAGACAGATTTTAATCTCCTCCACACTCTGGAAAAGAGGTAGTTTATCCTCCTGCATATCTCTGTTATAGGATAAAGGTAAACCTTTCATGGTTACCAGCAAGGATATAAGGGCTCCGTATACCTTTCCAGTTTTTCCCCTTACAAGCTCAGCTACATCAGGATTTTTCTTTTGAGGCATAATACTTGATCCAGTGGCAAAGGAATCCCTTATTTCTATAAAATTAAAACAGGGAGAAGACCACAGAACAATATCCTCTGAAAGTCGAGATAGATGCATCATCATTATACTGGCAAAGTTTAAAAACTCAATTATGTAATCTCTGTCACTTACTGTATCCACACTATTTTCAGTTATCCCTGAAAAGTCAAGTAGTTTTGCCGTGTATTCTCTGTCAATTGGGAGAGAAGTGCCAGCTATGGCGGCTACTCCCAGAGGACAAATATTAACCCTTTTATAGCAGTCTTTCAGGCGCTCTTTATCTCTTTGGAGCATCCAGAAGTAGGCTAAAAGGTACTGGGCAACTGATATAGGCTGGGCATATTGAAGATGGGTGTATCCGGGAAGAACTACATCTTTATTGGCCTCAGAGATTTTTATAAGAACCTTTTGAAAATCATCAATAAGAGATAGAATCTTGTTGATTTCTTCTCTAATGTACAACTTTTCATCCAGTGCTACCTGATCATTTCGGGAGCGGGCGGTGTGAATTTTTTCTCCTATTTTTCCCTCTCTTTTTATAAGCTCCTCTTCTATAGCCATATGTACATCTTCTTTACCGGAGAAGTCGATTTTTCCTTTTTCAATATCTTCCTGTATTTTTTTTAAAGAACTAACCAATCTTTCCGAATCTTCATTTGCTATAATCCCACATTTTGCCAGCATCTGCACATGAGCTATACTTCCCTCAATATCAAATTTGTAGAGTTTTTTATCTATGGCAGCAGAATAGGTGAACTCTTTAACAAGAGGGTGCATTTCCTCTTTAAATCTTCCTGCCCACAGGCTCATTTTTTATCCCTCTTTTTATTAGCCGGGATTTCCAATTATATTATATATGCTCGTGGATAAAAATCAAACCAGGTTCCATTTTTTTCTCATCCAGTTCATAAAGGATATCATTATCAGGAATAGATCAATCCAGAACCAGGATACAAACCAGGCTGCTATTAAGTTATAAGGATAGGGATTATTATTGGGAGAGACCATTTTATCACTCTGAATGTTTGCCTGTATAATCCCCATATTTATGAGTAAAAATACAAAACAAAGACAGCTTATAATACTTACCCTCGTCCAGTTCTTTTTTAAGATCATACCTATTTTTACCAGAGACGAGGATATAAGCCATACCACTGATAGAGTGGATATGGTAAATTCAAGATTTGGATAAGCAGGGATGTTAATGTTGGGGTGTGAGGGAAGAGGTGTGGTGGATAAAATATAAAAAACAATCCCTCCCCATACAAGACTTCCGGCGCCTATTACTCTCCATAACATAAGCTTCCCCTTAACTTTAGTATATCAAATTTAAATTAGTTATCAATAAATTCTCCTTGGAACTGGAAATTATTAAATTGACATTGGAAGCTATTTTACTAAAATAATTTTACTGTTTTTCAGGAAAGGTGCATGAGGATAAGCGGGAATACAAAGATAGTTGGTCTTTTTGGGTACCCTGTCAGTCATACCCTTTCTCCCCTTATTCAAAACGCTGCCTTTAGAGAGTGTGGATTAAATTTTGTTTATCTTCCCTTTTCGATAGAACCTTCTTATCTTGAACAGGCAACAATGGCTATTCGGGCTTTAAACATAACTGGAGTTAATGTAACCATACCTTATAAGGAAAGCATTGTTAAATACCTTGATGAGCTCTCATCTGAGGCAAAGGCAATAGGAGCGGTAAATACAGTTTTTAATAGTAATGGTAAATTAATTGGATACAACACAGATGGAAAAGGATTTATTGAGTCTTTGAAGAGAAGGGAAATTTCCCTTCAAAACAAACAGATCTTTCTTATAGGAGCAGGAGGAGCAGCTTTATCTATTTCTTTTTCTCTCATTAAGGAAGGTATAAACAGGTTAATTTTAACCAATAGAACATACTCTAAGGCAGAAGATCTTTTTAATAAACTAAAAAAATCTGCCCCTCCTACAGTAAAGCTGGAGTTAATTGAGTTTGAAAAAAGAAACTTTTTCTCTGAAAAGGAAAATATAGATATATTAATTAACGCTACCTCCTTAGGAATGCATAAAGATGATCCTTCACCGGTAGATCTGGAGAATTTCCCCTCCTCTACCTATGTTTATGATGTTGTTTATAATGAAGATACACAGCTTTTAAAAAAGGCAAGAGGAAAAGGTATGAAATGCCAGAATGGGGTGGATATGCTTGTTTACCAGGCTGGTTTTGCCTTTGAGATATGGACCGGCAGGAAAGCCCCCATTGATAAAATGAAGGAAATAATAGGGCGATATTTTAAAAAAATATGAGCACAAAACTTCGTTATCTTACAGCCGGAGAATCTCACGGTCAAGCATTGGTAGCTATTCTGGAGGGGATTCCCTCCGGGCTTAGGTTAAAAAGAGAGGATATTGACAGGCAGCTTAAACGTCGTCAAATGGGTTATGGAAGAGGAGGGAGAATGCAAATAGAAAAAGATAAAGTTCAGATACTCTCCGGAGTTCGCCGGGGGGAAACCATTGGAAGTCCAATTACCCTTCTTATTTACAACCTTGACTGGGATAACTGGAAAGAAGTGATGAGTGTGGATGAACCTGCAAAGGAAAGTTTTTCCTCTTTTACGAGACCCCGTCCAGGTCACGCAGATCTTACAGGGGGGATAAAGTACGGTTTTTACGATTTACGCAATGTTCTTGAAAGAGCAAGTGCCAGGGAGACAGCCGTAAGAGTATCTGTTGGCGCTGTTTGTAGAAGACTGCTGGAGGAGTTTAATATTTCTATTTTTAGCAGGGTAATTCAAATTGGAGAGGAGAAAGATGAAAGTAGCTGGGAAAGCGCAGTTACTAACTACCAGATAATTGAAAATTCCCCCGTTAGATGTGCTGATCCACTGATAGAGAAGAGGATGATTGAAATTATTGATAGGGCAAAAGAAAACGGTGATACATTGGGGGGTATTTTTGAGATTATTGTAAAGGGTCTGCCACCGGGATTGGGAAGTTATATTCAGTGGGATTTGAAGCTGGATGCTCGTCTTGCATTTGTCATAATGAGTATTCAGGCAGTAGTTGGTGTTGAAGTAGGGATAGGTTTTAAAGCAGCTTCCCAGCCGGGTTCTAAAGTTCAGGATGAGATAGCCTACAGCAAAGAGAAAGGATTTTATAGATTGACTAATAGGGCAGGAGGAATTGAAGGAGGAATGAGTACAGGAGAGCCTCTTATTTTAAGAGCCGCTATGAAGCCAATTTCAACTCTTGGGAAGCCCTTGCGTTCTGTTGATATTGTTACCAAAAAAGAGGTTAAAGCAGGAAAGGAAAGATCAGATGTATGTGTTGTTCCTGCAGCCTCTGTAATAGGAGAGGCGGTTGTTGCCATAGAAATTGCAAAAGCGATGAGGGAAAAATTTGGAGGAGACTCTCTTGATGAAATGAAAAGAAATTACTCCTCCTACCTTAATTATCTGAGAGAAAGATGAGATGAATATAGTGTTAACAGGATTTATGGGAACAGGTAAAACGGCTATAGGAAAACATCTTGCCAGATCTCTTGGGATGAGATATATAGATACAGATCGGATTATTGAGAAAAAGGAAAATTGTAGTATTTCAAAAATATTCGCAGAAAAAGGAGAAAAGTATTTCCGGGAATTAGAAACCCGGATAATTAGAGATGTTTCCAGTTTTAATGGATACGTCATTTCAACGGGAGGTGGTGCGATTTTAAGAAAAGAAAATGCAGATGCTCTAAGAAAGAACGGTTACCTCGTATGCTTAAAAGCAGATCCTGATACTATTTTGGATAGAATAGGAGATGGCGAGGAAAGGCCTCTCTTAAGAGGTTTTGCCAATAAAAAACTGAGAATCCAGCAGCTTCTAAAAAAAAGGGAGCCTTTTTACAGGCAAGCTGATATTATGATTGATACCTCATCTCTTTCAATTTCCAGGGTAGTGGAAGAGCTGGTAAAACTTTTGTCTGCAGAGACATTACAGGTTAGACTGGATAAAAATGGTTATCCTGTTTTTGTTGGGTTAACAATTGATAATATTGGAAAAATTGCCAGAGATTTTAAACTGGGGAAAAAGGTTCTTATCATATCAGATAGAAATGTTTTCCCTCTGTATGGAGAAAGAGTGAGATATTCCTTAGAACAATGTGGATTTAAGACATTTTTTTTTCAGGTTCCTCCCGGAGAGAGGTCTAAATCCCTTACCTGGGTAAGAAAAATTTACAGTTTCTGTCTGGAATGCTCACTTGATAGATCATCCTCTATTCTTGCCTTAGGAGGAGGAGTGGTTGGAGATCTGGCGGGATTTGTTGCAGCTACATTTCTTAGAGGAATTAATCTTTTAATGATCCCAACAACTCTTCTTTCTCAGGTTGACTCTGGAGTTGGGGGAAAAGTGGGGGTAAATTTACCCCAGGGTAAAAATCTTGTGGGTGCCTTTTATCAGCCAAAATTTGTTTTAATAGATCCTGTTGTTTTAAGAACCCTCTCTTTAAAGAGATTAAAGGAGGGAATAGCTGAGGTTGTTAAATGTGCTATTATAAAGGATGGAGATTTTTTTTCTTATCTTGAGAAAAATATTCAAAGGATCCTTGATAAAAACCTTTTTGTTTTAAGGTCTGTGATAATTAGGGCGGTGAGAATAAAAATAGGAGTGGTTGAAAAGGATGAAAAGGAAAAAATAGGGATAAGACAGATTCTTAACTTTGGCCACACAATAGCCCATGCCATTGAAACTGTAGCAGGATATAGAAGATACACCCATGGGGATGCTGTGGCCATTGGTATTATTGGAGCATCTAAGTTAGGTGTTAAATTGGGGATCTTTCCGCAGGAGTCTTTTGCAAGAGTGGAAAAGCTGTTAAAAATGGCTAAACTTCCTTTAAAGGGGAAAAATTTAGATACTCAACAGATCATCCAGGCACTTAAGAAGGATAAGAAAGTTAGAGAAGGAAAGGTATTGTTTGTCATACCAGAGGAAATTGGCCGGGTTTCTTTAAAAGATGATATACCTGTTAATTTGGTTAAGCAGGTAATTGAGGAGTTGGTAGTATGATAGACATCTTAGTTATTCATGGGCCTAATCTTAATCTTTTGGGTAAAAGAGAATCCGGGTGGTATGGTACCGTTTCCCTTGATGAGATCAATGAGCTCATAAATAAAAAGGCAAAGGAACTTAACTGTAAAGTAAAGATAGTTCAATCCAATCATGAGGGAGAAATTGTAGATGCGATCCAGAGAGCAAAGGAATGGGCTAAAGGTGTGGTGATTAATCCTGCAGCTTATACCCATACGAGCATCGCTATAAGGGATGCTCTTTTAGCCGTTGGATTACCAGCAGTTGAGGTTCATCTTAGCAATATATACAAAAGGGAAGATTTTCGCCATAGATCTTTTATAGCTGATGTATGTATAGGCCAGATAGCAGGTCTTGGGCCCAGAGGGTATCTTTTTGCTCTGGAGGCACTGGTAAGTCTCTTAAAAAATAAGGAGGGGGGATGATGGATATAGAAAGGTTGAGAGGGGAAATCGATAAGATAGACTCGCAAATCCTGGAACTTTTAACCGAGCGGGCTAATAAGGCCTTAGAAATAGCCAGGATAAAAAGAAAAAAAGGAGAAAGTTATTATTCTCCAGGACGGGAAAGAATTATTATCGACAGACTCTTATCTCAAAATAAAGGACCTATTCCCAACGAGGAACTTGAACAGATTATAAGAAGTATCATCCAGGCCTGTCTTTCCCTTCAGAAAAAGTTAAAGGTTGTTTACTTTGGCCCCCCTGCTACTTTTACTCACCTTGCTGCTATAAGGAATTTTGGCCAGAGTGCAGAACTTATACCGGCAAAGAATATATCCCAGATATTTGCTATGGTTGAAAAGAAAAAAGCCGATTATGGTGTTGTTCCGGTGGAAAATTCAACTGAGGGAATGGTTTCCCATACGCTTGATATGTTCCTGGATTCGGATTTAAAGATATGTGCCGAGGTGATTCTTGAGATAGCACATCATCTTTTGGGAAAAGGTAAACTGGGGGAAATTGAAAAGATTTATTCTCATCCTCAGGCTATAGCTCAGTGCAGAAATTGGCTTGAGGAAAATATGCCATCAGTTGAGATCTGCGAAGTTGAAAGTACGGCGAGAGCAGCTCAACTTGCCTCTGAGGATGAAAAAGCTGGTGCTATTGCCTCTGAAGTGGCAGCAGGTCTTTACGGTCTTAACATTCTTGAGTCTCATATAGAAGATTTTTCCCATAATTATACCCGTTTTTTAGTAATTGGCAGAGACTATGTTGAAAAAAGCGGACAGGATAAAACATCTATTTTATTTTCTATAAAGGATAGGGTGGGCGCTCTATACGATATGCTTGCTCCTTTTCGGATCCATGGGATTAATTTGACAAAGATAGAGTCCCGTCCTACAAAGAAAAAAGCATGGGAATATGTTTTCTTTGTAGATTTTTTAGGACACAAAGATGATGATCCTGTTAAAAAAGCTTTATCTGAACTTGAGGAGCAGTGCTTCTTTTTAAAAATCCTTGGGTCATATCCCAGGGGAGATTGAGGGGAAAAGATGGTTATAACTTTAAAACCTGGAACAACGGAAAAAGGAATACAACATGTAGTGGATAAGATTAAGGAGCTGGGTTTTACTCCTCATATCTCAAGGGGAAAGGAGAGGACAATAATAGGTGTAATTGGAGAAAATGTTATAAGGACAAAACATATTTTTGAGGCGATGTTTATTGTTGAGTCAGTTACTCCTGTTTCTAAACCATACAAGCTTGTCAGCAAAGAATTTAAACCAATCGATACCCTGGTAAAGGTTAAAGATGTTGTGATAGGTGAAAAAAAGATTATTCTTATGGCAGGTCCCTGTGCAGTGGAAAACAGGGATATCCTTTTAGAAACGGCAATCTCGGTTAAAAAGGCAGGAGCTTCTATTTTAAGAGGTGGGGCATTTAAACCCCGCACTTCTCCTTATTCCTTTCAGGGATTAGGCGAGGAAGGCTTGAGGTATCTTGCCGAGGCATCCGAGATTACCGGACTTCCGGTTGTTACTGAAGCCATGGATGTAAGACAGGTAGAGCTTGTCTCTCGTTATGCAGATATTATTCAAATTGGTGCCAGAAATATGCAGAATTTCGATCTTTTAAGGGAGGTTGGAAAAGGGGAAAAGCCTGTTCTTTTAAAAAGAGGAATGGCTGCTACGGTGAAGGAGTTTCTGATGTCAGCTGAGTATATTCTTTCAGGGGGGAACCCCAATGTTATTCTCTGCGAGAGAGGGATAAGAACATTTGAGGAATCCACCCGCTTTACCTTAGATTTATCCTCTGTGGCGCTTATTAAAAATTTATCCCATCTTCCTGTGATAGTAGATCCAAGCCATGGAACGGGAAAAAGAGAACTTGTAATCCCCCTCTCCAGAGCAGCAGTGGCCGCAGGCGCTGATGGTCTTTTAGTAGAAGTTCATCCAAAACCCGAGCAGGCTCTTTCCGATGGGTTTCAATCTATTCGTACGGATAGTTTTTATCAACTGGTAGATGAGGTAAGAAAAGTAGCTGTGGCCATGGGAAGGGATGTTTGAGAAAGGACAGCACTCAAAGTTCTGTGTTCGAGGTTGGTTCCTGGTTTTTAGTTCTTGGTTTGTGATTCTTAGCAATCGGTAACCAAAAACCAGGAACCAATAACCAACAACCAATCTGCTCGCTAAAAAGCAGAAGCCCCTCAGGAAATTTATTGTAAAGATATTAATTTCGGTTGATTATAAGTCTGAGGAAGAAAGAAAATGAGAACCAGCGATGATGATGTTCTTTATATAGAAAGTTGCAGATACGTAGAAGGCGAGGTAGATCTTCCTGGGGATAAATCTATTTCCCATAGGGCTATTATTTTATCCTCAATTGCCAAAGGAAGATCATCTATCAGGGGGATTCAGAAAGGAAAAGATTGTCTTGCTACCATAGGATGCATGAGAAAACTTGGAGTTAAGATCAAAGAGGAAAATAATAAATTAATCGTTGATGGGGCAGGAATGGATGGCTTAAAGGAGCCGGAGGATGTCCTGAATTGCAAAAATTCTGGTACTACAATGAGAATACTTTCAGGAGTTTTGGCGGCTCAGAGATTTTATTCAGTTTTAACCGGAGATTCCTCTTTAAGAAAAAGACCTATGCGAAGAATAATTGATCCTTTAAGTATGATGGGTGCAGAAATTTTGGCAAGAGAAGGTTTTTTTCCTCCTCTAAGTATCAGGGGAGGTAATTTAAGGGGAATAAATTATACCCTGCCTGTAGCTTCTGCCCAGGTTAAATCCTGTCTTATTTTAGCCGGGCTTTATGCCAGGGGAAAGACCAGGATAAGGGAACCTTTTTTATCAAGGGATCATACGGAGAGAATGTTGAGGTACATGGGAGTAAAATTAGATAAAAAAGATCTGGAAATAGAGATCTCAGGAGGACAGGAGCTTCAGGCAAGGGACCTTTTTATACCCGGTGATATATCTTCCGGAGCTTTTTTTGCTGGAGCTGCTGCAATACTTAAAGGATCGTGTGTAGTATTAAAGAAGGTGGGGATTAATCCAACCAGGAGTTTGTTTTTAAAAGTCTTAGAAGATATGGGAGCTGATGTGAAGATACATGATCGTAAAGTGATTTGCGAAGAGGAAGTGGCTGAGGTTGAGGTGAGGGGGACAGGTGATTTAAAGGGGATTAGAATATCTGAAAATTTAATACCACAAATTATCGATGAGATTCCAATTTTAGCAGTGGTAGCCTGTTTTGCCAGAGGGAAAACTTTAATTGAAGGCGCGATGGAGCTAAGGGTTAAGGAAACCGATCGGATAAAGGCTCTTGTTAATGAACTTGGTAAAATGGGAGCAAGGATAGAGGAAAAAAAGGATGGTATGCTTATTCAGGGAGAAGGTATGTTAAAAGGAGCACAGGTTAAAAGTTGGGGAGATCATCGTATAGCTATGGCTCTTGCAATAGCCGGTATATGTGCAAGAGGAATAACCAGAATAGATAATGCTCAATGTATAGATATATCCTTCCCTGGATTTAGGAATAAGCTTTTTAAGCTTGTTAAAAATTAAAAATTGAAATGCAGAAAATTTATTTTTTGAAAAGTACCGCCTTTTTGCTTTTTATTTTAACTGCTCTTTTTATCTGTAAGGTTTTAATTGAGGCAAATATTAAAGAAAATGTTCCCTCTGTTTCCTTGAGAAAAGTGGTTGGTTATCTTTCCGAGGAGAATCCGAGGGAGGCAACCATAGCAGGAATGTCAGTTATGCTTGGGTTTGGAGAGGTCGCAACTGATTTTTTATTTCTTCAGGCAATTCAGTACTTTGGAGACTGGGAGCTTCCAAGGGAGAGAAAGTTTAAAATGGTTTATCCTGTTATCAGGGCAACAGTTACTATATCTCCACATTTTGTTCCTGGTTATTATTTTGGAGCTCTTGTTTTTGATGAGCTTGGATATATTGATACAGCAGTTGATCTTTTAAATGAGGGAATATCCAATAATACCCGGGCATTTGAGCTTTGGCTATACCGGGATTTTACAATTAGACTTTTTAAAACAAAAGAATATAAAAAAGCTATAGAGGGAATTAAAAAAGCCCTTCAACTTAAAGGACATCCCCCGATTCTTGATAGAATCCTGGCCTATGCCTATGAGAAGGATGGACAGATTGATAAGGCTATTTCTCAATGGGGAAAAATCTATATTTCTACAGAGGATCCTGGTATAAAAGCAATCTGTAGAAAAAATATAGCAAGATTAATTAAAGAAGGAAGTAAAAATGAAAATAATAAAAAAAATAAATATAATGAAAAACTACTCCCGGGAGGAGAAATTAAAAGGTAAGAAAATCGGTTTTGTTCCCACCATGGGAGCTTTACACCAGGGGCATCTTTCTTTAATTAGAAAGGCAAGAGAAGAATGCGATCGGGTAGTGGTAAGTATTTTTGTCAATCCTACCCAATTTGGCCCAGGAGAGGATTTTGATAGATATCCCCGGGATCTGGAAAGTGATGTCAGGTTGTGCGAGAGGGAAGGAGTAGATGTAGTTTTTGCTCCGTCTGTTGAAGAGATGTATCCTGAGAATTTTTCTACATGGGTTGAGGTAAAAGGCAACCTCACCGAAACTCTTGAGGGGGCTCACCGTCCAGGGCATTTCAGAGGAGTAACTACTGTTCTTACCAAGCTTTTCAACATTGTAATTCCTGATTGTAGTTATTTTGGAGAGAAAGACTATCAACAGGCTTTAGTTGTAAAGAAACTGGTTGATGATTTAAATATACCTGTAGAAATTGTACTTGCGCCAACTATTAGAGAGATAGATGGGCTTGCCTGTAGTTCGAGGAACAGGTATTTAAGTAAAGAGGAAAGAAGGGCGGCAAAAGTTTTATATCAATCCCTTTTGAGGGCAAAGACGGAAATACAGGATGGAGAAGATAATCCATCCTGTATAATATCTTCCATGGAGGATTTAATTTTAGAGGAACCTCTTGCTAAAATTGATTATATTGCTATTGTTGATCCTGTAAGTTTAAAACCGGTAAAAAGGATAAGGGGGGAGGTTCTTGTTGCTGTTGCAGTTAAAATTGGAAAAACGAGACTTATAGATAATATGAGGATAAAATCGGTGTTTTAGTAAAGGTTGAACTCTTCAATTAAAAAACTGGCAACTTTCTCTGATCCTCCGGGAGGTCCCATTCTGTTTTTCCCTATTTTCCCTATTTTTTCTCTTCTTAAGGGATTGTTAAGAAGATCTATTAACTCTTCGGCTATTTGAAAGGGATCCTTTGGCTTTACAATTACTGCTCCTCCTAACATTTTACTTTGTAGCTCTAAGAATCTCTTGGTTATCTGAGGACCTTTACCCGGGAAAGCTACAACTGGTTTTCCCATTCCTGCTGCCTGTTCATTCCCGGTGCCTGATAGACCTATTATAACCTGGGATTTATTTAAAACATCGCCGAATTTTCCGCTTATCACAGGGATCTTTAAATTATTAAAGTGAGAAAGATAAGCTATAATGCCTCTTTTTTTATCCTTATCCGATGAGTCAGTTATTTTCCATCCCTGAGAGACGATAGCTTCACCTAAATTTGTAATATTTAAGGAAGGGGAGATAGCAAGTAGATATTTTACCGGCAGAGGTGATTTTTTATTAATAATTTCTATACTCTGTAGAATAACTTTTATATTGGTATAGGCTTCTCTTCTACTTCCAGGTAAGATTCCCACCACTTTATCCTTAGGTGATAGTCCAAAATCTTCTCCTGTTATCTTTAAACAGTCCATCATGATATTTCCCATGTACATTGCTTTAATTCCTACTTTCTTTAAAGATTCAGCTGTTAGCTTATCTCTTGTAAGAACCAATTGACAGAATTTTTTCATAAGGTATCTCTCAATTGTAAGATGTCCCCTTTTATAATTTGACTTAGAAGTTGGTAGAAAAACAATGGGAGACCTTACAGATAGACCTGCAAGAAAAAGCAGGAATGTATCTCCTACTACTACAGTTAATTCCCCCCCTTTTGCCTCTTTATAAAGGTTAAAAGTATAGGTAAGTATTTTTTTAAAAAGCCCTGCTTTTATATCCTTCAAAAGGTAAAGGGGACGATTCCTGATAAACCCTTCACTGGGAAGCTTTATATGAGAAGAGAAAACTTCAACAGGGAAGGATGAGTAAGATTTTCCTTCTCCTACCAGAGGAAAAGCTTTAATTTTTAAGAAAGGGTTTTTCTTTAAAAGATTTTCAACAATGGAGGTAGCAATTGCATCTTCTCCATACCCATTAGATAAGAACAGGATGTTTTTTTCTCTGGAGATATTTGAGGGACTGTCCTTTATCATTTTACGTTCTTCTTTCAATGCGCTCTATTGTTCCTACCCCCATTCCTATTATTGCCCAGAATAAAAGTCCAAGCTGGAAATAGTCGATAAAGGTTTCTACTGTTCCATAGATCAGCGCTCCTAAAATAGCCAGGAAAAACCCAATTAGGATCCCATTTGCTACGAAAAAGGATTTTCTATGAAACAGAGTAAGGCACTTTTTAATAAATACTCCAATAGATAGAAAAAGAGTACTTGCTCCTAAAATTCCTATCTCACATAAATAGTTAAGATAGATACTGTGGGCATGAGAGTGAGGAATATACGCAGAAGAGGAGTAATGATAGGAGATCTTACGGTATGTGGCGAGCCCGCTTCCCAATAAAAAATGGTCTTTTATCAATGGAAAAGCTATATTTTCCCATCCCTGGATTCTCTGATTAAGAGAGCTGTTTTGATTAATAAATTCCAGAATTAGTTTGTAATTTAAAAAGAAAAAAATAACAAGAACAATAAAAACTGCTATTCCCATCTTCCGATTTTTTAAGAATATAAATATCAAGATAACTGCAGTCAACGCTCCCACACCTCCCACTGATCTGGTTAAAAACAATAAAAAAACTCCCCCTCCTACTAAGATTCCGGATATTATTTTCCCTTTAATATCCTGATAGAGAAAACGGGCAATAACCAGAGGCAAAAGTAATAATAAATACTCGGCAAGACGATTTGGATTTCCCAGGGTAGATGTAATACCCCCGTTTGTGGATAGATGAAAGTTAAAGATAAAATACTTTATGTTTATTCTTAATTTTAATATATACTGCAGAATCCCAAAAAAGATAACTATTAAACCAGAATAAAAAAACCACTTGACTAATTCCGAGCTCTTACCGTTTCTTGCTGCCTCTCTTGTTAAAAGACAAATTGCAAGGTAAAGAATAAAGAGGACAAAGGCACCAAGACTTAAGATCTTAAATGTTGAAAAAATTACGGAAAAGGATACTGCTAAAAAAAAACTGATAAGAGCATAGTCAAAGAAAAATAATTTGAAAGGAGGATTTTTTTTGAAATTTATCTTTCTTATCCCCTTCCAGAAAGAGGGAATAATACTTAAATAAGCAAATATTGGCAGCCAGGGAAGAAAAAAAATAAACAACCCCAAGGATTCATCTAATATTTTTTTTAAAATCCTTTTCATTTTTTGTTTTCCCTTTTTTTAATCCTTCCAGGTAGTAGTGATATCCAATTATCTGGGATAAGAACATAAATAATTTTTTGTTCCCCTTCATGCGGGAAAATATTTTTTTCCCCCTTTCTGTTTCAGCCAGATATTTACCTATAAAGGAAAGGGCAAAAAGAGGGTTACCCTGGGTGGTGAGTTTTACCTTTAAAGTGGGATGTTTCTTCCAGTAAAGCGCTGCATTCATCCCTCTCATTTTTTCTCTCTCATACAGAGTATCCGGGTTAAAAATTTTCTCAAGGGGTTTATAGTGATAACCCAGGGCAAGGGGGTTTTTCTTTGGTTTAAGCCCCAATTTTCTAAGTCTATATCCAAGTTCCAGATCTTCGAAGCCATAGGGAAGAAAGTCTTCATCAAATCCCCCCACTTTTATTAAGTGTTCTTTTCTCACAGATACATTAGCTGTATCAAAAGAAGAAAAGGATATATCCAGGATACCCTTTTTCTTTTTCCCCACTTGATTAAGGTTAGATATCTGAATTAGCTCTCCCTTAACCATGATATCTTTGTATTTTTTGTGAAAGCTTATATGTTGAGATATAAAATCAGGCACAACTATAATATCGCTGTCAGTAGAAATGATGACCTCTCCTCTTGCCTCTCTTATAGCTTTATTCCTTGACTTTGGCTGGCCTATTCTTTTTTCATTTTTCAGGTATTTTAATCGGCAGGGAGGATTTAAAGAGGCAACCATCCTATCTGTTCCATCAGTTGACCCATCGTCAACCAGGATTATTTCATATCTATCTTTAGGATATACCTGATTAAAAAGGGCCTTAAGACATTTTTCAAGTATATATCTCCGGTTATAAGTTGGAATTATAATAGATACATCGATCATTTTTTATTTTACCCTTTACTTTGTGTTTTTTCCTTAAAGTTTTACCTTATATTTTTCAATTCCACTTTTTAACCCTTCAGCATAACAGTGGATGAGATAAAATTTTTTAAACAAAGGATACCGGATACTTTTTTTCTGGTAAAGAAAGGAAAGGTATTTTTCTGTAAGGTATTTTTCTGTCCATCCCAGCTTATTTAAAATTTTATCATAGAAAAGATAATGGAAACGGGCTTCTTTTTTTACCTTTTTGACAGGGTGTTTTTTGTAGTATAAAATGGCATTTTCCCCCCTATCTTTACGTTTTTTTGCAAGAGAGGTTAAATTTTTCTTTTCAATCTGATAGTGCAAAACATAGGCTCTTCTATTTTTTACTCTTTTAAGTCCCATTTTTATTAACCTTAAACCAAGTTCACGATCAAGCCATCCAAATCCTTTTCCGAATTCTTCATCAAACTTTCCCGCCTTAATTAAATTTTCTTTAAGACAAGATGTATTGGCGGTGATAAATACAGCTCCTCTAAAATCAAAAAAAGCAAGAGTTCTTATAAGTGGCGAGTAAAAAGGGGGATTTATGAGGTTATTTTCCCCTGTTACAGTTATAGCTGGTCCATCTACAATTATGTTGGGATTATCCTTATACATCCTTAGGTGTTCTTTAATAAACCAGGGAGGAGCTAAGCTGTCACTGTCAATAAAAATTATCACTTTTCCCTCTGATAAAAGAATACCTTTATTTCTGGCCTTACTTTGTCCCTCTCTTTGATGACTTTGGGAGTAAATTAAGCTACACTTACATTTATCTTTTTTTTGTTTTACCATCCTATCTGTTCCATCAGTTGACCCATCATCAACCACAACTATCTGATATCTATCCCTGGGATAATCCTGGTTAAATAAACATTCCAGGCATTTTCCCAAAATGTTTTTTCGATTATAAGTAGCAATGACTACACTTACATCCATGGCAAAAGTTTTATTTTGTATTTTTTCATTCCCTCCCTTAATCCCCTGGCATAAGCTTTATCTAATTTCCACTGAATAAGCAGGTTAAGTAAAAATTTTTCATTATTTTTTATTGCCCAGTTGGTAATTTTATCTCCAAGAGAACTATCAAGCCACCACAGCAGTTTATCTTTAATAAGATGGTGCACCCTTATTCCAAGTTTAATCTTAAGGGATGGATGCTTTTTATAATACAAAACGGCATTTTTTCCTCTCTGAATTCTTTTTTGAATAAGTTCTGATAGGGTTGTTAGTTCTCTTTTTTCTTTGTAGTGGTAAACTATTGCATTAAGGTTTCTCTTTGGTATAAGACCGAGTTTTGTCAATCTTAACCCAAGATCCCAGTCATGCCATCCCATACCTTCAAATTCTTCATCAAACCCACCTATCCTGATAAGGTATTTTCTCTTTACCGACAGATTAGATGTAATAAAAGAGGGACCTGATAGATCCCAGAATTTTTTGAATTTTCTTTTTTCAATGTCCTGAAACTTATCGTAAAGATCAGATGTTCTTGTTTCAGGTCCACTAACGATTACATCTTTAAACCTGTTGTGATATTTTATATGTTCTGATATAAGGTCTGGAGGACAGAGTATGTCTGAGTCAATAAATATAACTATCTCACCTTCAGCATGAGTTATTCCAAGATTACGGGCAATATGAGGCCCTTTCCTTTCCTGGTAAAGATATGTAAACTTACAGGGAGGGTTTAAGGAGGCGACCATTTTATCTGTTCCATCGGTTGATCCATCGTCAACCAAAATTATCTCGTATTTATCCTTGGGATAATTTTGAGCAAAGAGAAGTTCCAGGCATCTTTTTAAAACTTTTTTTCGATTATAAGTGGGAATAACAATACTTACATCCATTTTTCAGCCGTTGTTGTTAATCAGTCTGCCGTATAATCTTTCCAGTTTTTTCATCTGGATAAAAAGGTTAAATTTTTCCTCCACCACTTTCCTGCCTTTTTCTCCCATCAGAATAGCAATATCTGGATGAGTTATCAAGTAGCTGATTTTTTCTGTTATAGCCTCAACATCTTTTTCTGCAACTAAAAAACCTGTTTCCCCATCTTTTACCAGTTCGGGAATCCCCGCGTGGTAGGTGGATACAACCGGCAGACCCGTTGCCATTGCTTCTTTTATAACTGTAGGGATTCCTTCCTTATCTCCATTTTTTGCTGTAATGCTGGGAGCTAAGAGAATATCAGATTCCTCCATTTGCTTTTGTACTTCTCTGTGAGGTAAAACTCCCAGAAATTTTATCTTTGATGATATATTTAATGAGATGGTAAGTTCTTTCAACTTTTCGCGCAGTTTACCATCTCCAATTATATACATAAGTGTATTTTTATGATCTCTGGTTATTTTTGCAAATGCCCTTATTCCATATTCGAATCCTTTCTTTTCCACAAATCTTCCGCACATAATTATCTTAATTTTTTCTTTTTTTACTCTCTTTTTTAATTTAAATTTTTTCAGGTCAACTCCCCCGTAAAGGACTATTACCTTTTCTTCCGGACATCCCAATCTTATAATATCGTCTCTCATATTATTTGACCGGACTAAAAAGATCTTTCCATCCTGAAAGAGTTTTTTCAGATTATACCTGTAAAAAAAGTGCCTTGGGAGGCGTGATGCGTCTATACCGTAAAATGTAGTTATAAGAGGAATATTTAGCTTTTTGCATAATTTTCGCATTCTTATTCCACCCCATCCAAATCGAGCATGAACCAATTTTACCTTGTTTTTTATAAGGATGTTCTGAAGTAAGCTGGTACTTTGTATTTTCTTAAAAAAGGGTTTTTCGGGAAGGGTATAAATTTCAGGATAGGGGAAATTTACCCTATCGGTTGTCTTTTCTGTAAGTATAATTAAATGAAAATTCTTGATATTGGTTATTTCGTCATAGATAAAGGTTTCTGAAAATGGAAGGTAGTTTCTCAAGAAACAGGCTATTGTAGGTTTCAACTTTTTCACCCCGGGATGATTTAAAATTCTAAACAGAAAAAATTATATCAAATAAGGTTAAGAAAACAAGAATAACTTTCTTTTTTGAGATGCTCGGGTAATTTTTTGAGATAGAATCTATCCGAGAGTATCTCAATTTCAGATTTCAGGAAGAGGCGATCTTCCTTCCCAGATTATAAGCAGAAGATAAATATACAGGATTAACTAATATCTCTCCTTTATTATCTATTCCTCTTATAAGTAGATTTCCTCTGTAAGGAATGTCCAATACATCAAAAAAATACCTAACGGTAAGGATTACTCCATCAAACAATTTGCTTCCATAGGTAGCTCCGACGGATATAAACCAGCCCCCCCTTTTTTGTTTAATTTCTTTTTCAATCCCCTTTTTAAGAAGATATTTTCTGGCCCAGAGAGCCTGAGATCTATCAATCATAGCTTTTGTTTGAGCTGTTACACTGTAAAAAAATATAGGTGATGCTAAGATTAAATAATCTGCAGATAATAATTTGACATATATTTTTTGCATATCATCATCTACCACACATTGACCGGTCTTATCACATTCCCTGCATTCCCTGCAGGGAGAAATATTAAGATCGCGAAGGTAAATTTCATCTATCCTTATATTTTTATCCTTATTTTTTATTCCTTTAATTACCCACTTAAGTAAAATATCTGTATTTCCATTTTTTCTGGGACTTCCATATATCACCAAAGCCATTTTTACCTGTACAGCCATTTTCCTTTTCTAAAAAAATTCAGGGTCTTTGTAGAAATTATAGCACAGATTGGTTTAAAAGAAAAATAAATTTAAAAGATGCATCTCCAGTTTCGGGAAAAATTCAGGGCTGCCCTGAAAAACGTCTATTATCTCGTCTATTTCGTCTATTTGGTGTATTTGGTTTAAAGGGCTCCTGGGTATCCCAAAGGAAACCCTCTTTTTGGCGAGAAGATGAG